>CAYMSU010000042.1:8527-20878 GCA_964393165.1 uncultured Enterobacteriaceae bacterium | reverse complement strand
CCCGAGCCGATGGTGGCGCCGCCTTCGCTCCCCACTCCGGCCAAAGGCCGAAGTGACCCGGTGCAGGCCACCAGACCGACGAGGACGAAGAGTGGGCTAGGCAAGGTGCCTCCCGTGGACAGCCGCCGTGCAAAGGCACGGACGCGAGCACTGTACCGGCGCGGGGTCGAGATGAAAAGGTATACCTCGTCGCATGCTGCGCGTGCTGTTCGTGGCCCCTCGATTTCCGCCTGACGTGGTGTCGGCGTGGAGCATGGCGTTCGCCCGCCTCGTGGCGAAGATCCAGGCCCACCTGCCCACCACCCTGGTTGCGGGCTACCACCGGGATCGGCGCGCGATCCCCGAGGACGCGCTCGGCGTGAACCTCCAGGGAGTTGGCCGGGTCGGCCGGTGGATCCGCCTGTGGCGGGCCACCCACGAGGTGCTGGCCCGCCGTCCAGCCGACGTCGTGATCGTGGGGGGCCTGGGCATGCCCCCGCTGCGAGAGCCGGTCCTCGCGATCGCGCGGGACCTGCGGGGGGAGGGGTGGGGCTCGATCCGCATGGGACTGCTCGCGCGCATGGTGCTCAAGGTCCCGCGCGCGCTCGTGGTGCCCACGGGCCCCGTCCGGGAGCAGCTCAGCGCGCTCGGCGCCCCGCGCTGGCGGGTCCGGCGCCTCCCGATCGGCCAGGAAGTCCCTCCTGAGCCGGCCCCCCTCCCGGCTGACCAGGGCGTGCTGAGGCTGGTTCATCCTGGCACGATCCACCCCGCCCGGGGTCCGCACATCTCGCTCGACGCCGTCAGCCGGCTGCCCCCGCGCGACAAGGCGCGGGTGCACCTCACAATCGCGGGGCCGGTCGCAGATCCCCGCTACCTCGCCCAGCTCCGGGTCGCGGCCACGGGTCAGCCGGTCACCCTCGCCCCTGGCGTGGCCGACGTGGGGCCACAGATCCGCGCGGCGCACCTGGTCGTGTACCCGAAGGCGGTGGAGGAGGGCTTTCCCGACGCTGCGGTCCGTGCCATGGCGCTTGGGCGGCCGGTCGTCTGGCCGGATCTCCCCGCCCTGCGGGAGGTGCTCGACGGGCAGGGGCTCCGGATCCCGACCCCCCGCGTAGAGCACGTGCGCTCCGCCATCCAGCGGGTCCTGGCGGACCGGGTGGATCTCGCGGAGATCGGCGCCAGGGGGCACGCTCACGCCCAGGAGCGCTACGCGTGGTCGGTGCTGTGGCCCCAGTGGCACGCCGTGCTGGCACAGGTCGCGGGGCCGACCGCCGGGTAGGAGATCAGGGCCGGGGGGAGGCAGCATGGAGCGCTAGCCACCACGCTGCGAACCCATCCGTCGACACGACCGCCCGCAGGCGCTGCACGATCAGCTCCACCGCGGTTCGCGACCAGACCTCGGTGAGCCCGACCTCGTCGAGCCAAGCCCCGAACGTGCCGTCTCCCGCCGCATCCAGAGACTCCGCCAGGGGGCCCTCAAGGCGCGCGACGAAGCCCTCTGCCTCGGCGCTCGCCCTCAGCGACTCCAGGATCGCGTCGATCGCACCCTCCGCGTCGAACTTCGAGACCTCTCCGGCGAGCGTGGCGCGTGACGTGTCGAGGAGCACCCCGAGGATGCCGACCCGCATCTCGGCGAACGCGTCGGCATGGGACGGGTGCGCGAGGTAGCTCGCGATGGAGCGAAGGGCGCGCTGCGTGGCGCCCTCCACGAACTCCTTGATGCGGGCCTCGAAGGCGGCGTCGACCTCCTCGCGCACGGCCCCCACGATGTTCTGGGCCATCCCCTCGAGGTTGCGGAACAGGGAGCCCGGGCGGCTGCGCGCCTGGCGGCCGAGGCCCCCGAGCATCCCCTCGAGGTCCGCGATCCGGTTTCGGAACCCCGTGACCGTGTCGGTCAGCACCTTGCGGACCAGGCTTCGCATCGCCGGCTGGTCGATCAGCCGGAAGAGGAGCTCTTCGTCGGGCAGGTACGGCTTGCCGAGCACCGCCTCCAGGGCGGCGGTGACTTCTTGGGGCACGTCCTCGCCGGCCGGCGTGGGGTCATGGGCGGCGCGCGCGCGCGACGCTTCGAGCTGCCGGAGCGCCCAGTCTCGCAGGTCCGGGCCGCGGGTGGCGGCCTGCAGCCCCGCGGCGAGCTGGCTCGCCAGGAAGCGCGCGGAGGCGAGATCCCGCAAGGGGGTGGCCAGGCTGTCGGCCACGATCAGCCACGCGAGGTCGGTGAGGGCGGGGTCGCTCGGGTCGCGAAGGCGGGCGAGCGCTCGGGTGGGGTCCATGCCGCGTTCTATCCGGCTGGGGCACAATGCCAGGGATGGTGAAGCTGCACTGCCTCGCGCTTGCTCAGGTGATCGGCCAGGGCGCCCTGCGCGCCTCGGTGCCGGCGGCCCTGGGTCGTGGGCTCGCCCTGGTGCGGAGCGCGATCCGGGAGACGCTCGAGGCCACGGGCGGAGATCCTGTCGACTCGGCGTCCCGCGGCCACCTGGCCACCTTCGACGCGCCGGTCGACGCCTGCCGGTTCGCCGTGGCCCTCCAGGAGGCCCTGCTCCGCCAGCCCTGGCCGAGCACCCTGTTGGTGCGCCCCGAGGCCGGCGAGGAGCGCGGCGACGAGGGGACCGTCCGGCTGCGCGGCCTCCGGGTGCGTGTCGGGGTGCATCGAGGCCTCGCGCGTCTCGAGGGGGGGCGGGTCCGCGGGCCCGCCATCTACCAGCTGGCCCGTCTGACGGCCGCCGCGCACGGTGGGCAGGGGCTGATCTCCGATCCGATCCGGCACGCGCTCGGCGACGACGAGGCGCGCGCGCTCGGAGTCGTCGACCTGGGGGGCCACCGCCTCACCGGCGTCGACGGTGCGCATCGCCTGTACCAGGTCAGCTCGGCCGGGCTCCGGGAACGGGAGGTGCCGGATCCCTGGAGCCAGGACACGCGGCGCACAAACCTCGTGCCGGACGACGACTTCGTCGGTCGCCAGCAGGACGTGGCCGCGCTCACGGAGCTGTTCGCGCTTGGCGTGCGCAACCTCACCGTGGTCGGCCCCGACGGCAGCGGCAAGTCCCGCCTCATCCGGCAGTTCGCATTGCTGCGGCGTGCGGATCCCTCGGTCACCGGTGGGGTGTGGCTCGCGGCGCCGGCCGCGACCTCGGTGGGCGCGGTCGTCCGCACCGTGGCGATCGCGCTGGGGCTGCGCCTCGACCTCGCCCGCACGGTGGAGGAAGCCCGCCAGCGTGTCGGCTACGCCCTCGCGGATCGGGGGCCCTGCCTCGTGGTCGTCGACGGGCTGCGCGCCCCCGACCCGGACGTCGCCCGCACGGTGGAGGCCTGGATGCGGCTCGCCCCCGAGGCGCGCTTCGTGGTCTCGGCGCCCGAGCGGCTGCGCTCTCGCGGCGAGGTCGCCTACGCCATCGGCGACCTCGGGCTGCCCTCCGGCCCCGGAGATCGCCAGGCCGACGCATGGCGGCTCTTCGCCTCCCGCGCCCACACGATCTCGACCACGTTCGCGGCGGAGTCGTCGCGCGGAGCGGGAGAGCTCGTGACCGCCGTCGGCGGCAGCCCCCGCGCGATTCGCCTCCTCGCCGGGCTCGTCGATCGGCTCACGCTCGACGAGCTCCGCAGCGCGCTCACCGGGCCGCGGGCGCGCCCGCTTCGGGAGGTCGCGTGGTCGGCGCTCGATGGCGGGGAGCGGGCGGTCCTCGCGGTGTGCGCGCTCCACCAGGGCAGCTTCGAGGCGGTCGAGGCGCCCGCGAGCGCCCCTCGCGTGGACGTCCACGAGGTGCTCGAGCAGCTCGACCAGCGCGGCTGGCTGCGGGTGTCGCCGAACCCGTCGGCGCCCGATGTCCGGCGATACGCCCTCGCGCCTGGTCTCCGGTCGTTCGTGCGCGACCACACCGATCGCGACACCCTCGCGTCGCTCCGCGCGCAGCGCAGCCGCCACCTGCTCGGCGAGGGCGAGGCATGGCTCGCCGCGGCGGCTCGGCCAGACGCCCCCGAGGTCGTCGCGCACCTCGCGGTCGAGTGGCCGAACCTGGTCCAGGTCGTGCTCGATGGGCTCGCGAGCGCAGGCGAAGACGGACTTGCGCTCGCGATGCGGGGGCTCGGCCTCCTGCGGCCGGTGATCGCGATGCGCGGGCCCGCGTACGTCGGGCTCGATCTCGTGCAGCGGGTCTGTGCCCGGGCGGCCGAGCTCGTGGCGGACTCGGAGCAAGCCCGCGCACAAGGGCCACTCGTGGCGTGCCGACTCCTCGGCGTGGAGCTCCAGCTCGCGATCGGCGCCGGCGCCGCGGCCTCTGCCGAGCTCGAGGCTGTCGTGCCCCTCCTCGAAGGCCTGGAGCGGGCGGAGCTGGGCGCGCGAGGCGCACTGCTGCGGGGGCGGGTGCTCGCCGCCTCCCGCGACGAGGCCGCGAGCGTGGCGTTCACCGAGGCAGAAGACGGGTTCCGAGAAGCGGACGCACCGCGCATGGCCGCGGTGGCGCGGAGCTGGCGGGGGGAGCGCGAGCTGGCGGTCGGGCGGTACCGCGAGGCCGAGGCGCTGCTGCAGCAGGCGATCGACGCCCTGCGCCCGCTCGGTGCGACCTCCGACGCCGCTCGGGCGGTCGGGTGGCTCGCTCTTCTCTACCGGCGCGCCGGTCGGTTCCGGGAGGCCCGCGACCTCTACCGCGAGCTGATCCTGTTGCTGGTGGAGGAGGGCGACGCGCGTCGGGAGAGCCACGCGCGCACCGATCTGGCGGCGCTCGAGTACCACCTCGGGCGGCTGGAGGAGGCGGAGGAAGGCCTGCAGGACGCGAGTGTGGTCGCCCGTCGGATCGGCGACCGCGACGCGGATGCGCGCGCATCGGGCTACGGCGGCCTCGTCGCCATCGCCCTCGGGCAGCCCGAGCGCGCGCGAGAGCGGCTCCTCTCCGCACTCGCGGCGCGCCGGGACCTCGGCGACGCGGCGGGAGAGGGCCGTGTGACCGGGCACCTGGGCCTCCTGCACCACCTCACGGACCAGCTGGAAGCCGCGGCGCGCTTCTACACCCAGGCGCTCGAGCTGCTCGAGCACGTGGGGGATCGCCGCCTGCAGGCGCTCTTCGCGGGGTGGCTCGCCGCGCTCTTAGCCCAGCAGGGCGATCTCGAGGGCGCGGCAGCCCAGGCTGCGCGGGCCCAGGCGTGCCTCGCGGAGGCCTCGGATCCCCAGGTCGCGGCCACCCTCGAGCACTTGAGCGGCGTCCTCGCGTGGGTCGAGGCGGATCAGCGGGTCGCGGCCGGCGACGGGGAGGGCGCCCGGGAGCTACAGGCCGCGGTCCGGGCCCGGCTGGCCTCGGCGCAGGGCCGAGACCCCCCCCTGCCGGGCGAGGCTCGGCTAGCCGTCACCCTCGTCGAGAGGCTCGTGCGCCGCGCGTCCTGACCTGCGCGCACGAGTCCCTCGCGCCCTTCGGACACACGGAAAGGCGCTCGGGATCAGCCAGATCGGCCGGGCGGCGGCGGGCTCCCGCCGAGGGGTGGTTGTAGAGCGCGGACCCTGCGCTATCCTTGGCCGATGCGAGGAGGAGACATCATGCGAGCACTACTGCCGCTGCTGCTGCTGGGGGCCTGTACGGGCACCGAGGACGACACCACCAAGACGGGGGACACGGCGACTCCCGACAAGACCGGCACCGACGAGGAGACGGCGGGAGAGACCTCAGACACCGGGAAGAAGAAGAAGAAGGATCCGGTGAAGTTCACTGTGTCCGGCACCGCGGTCAGCGCGCTCAACCCCGAGGCGCTCGTCCCCGAAGGCGTCTGCGCGGTGCTGATCGACCCCACGGACGTCCTCCTGGGCGGCGACGTCACCGTGCTCGCGGCCACGGCAGTGGGCGCCAACGGCGCGTTCAGCTTCGCCGACGTCAGCACCACGTCGACCATCGGCCTGCTCGTCCAGCTCACCGACGACAACTGCTCGACCGCGCCCGCGAAGTCCGTGGGGATCAGCTCCAACACGGGCATCGTGGCGGCGGACTACGAGGACCTGAAGGACGGGGACACGCTCACCACCACGGCGTTCCTGTTCGACGAGGCCGGCTTGGCCGCCGTCGCAGGCTCGGCTGCGATTGCCGCACAGCCCGCCAGCGCGGACCTGACCGAGGGCGGCTGGATCTACGGCTTCGTGCTCGCCGACTCCGATCCGTTCACCCCGCAGCCGGGCGCGACGGTCGACTGCTCGCTGTGCAGCGCCAACGAGTACTTCTACCTCGACGGGGGCACGGCCGGGAAGTCGCTGTTCGACGATGGCGCGGGTGCGAACTACACGTCCACCCAGGCGCCGCTCGGCAACTTCCTGGTCGCCGGCGTGCCGGAGGAGGGCGAGACGGGCGGAGTGGCCGAGCAGGGCCTCTACGCGGCCTCGGCCACCGGCGTGTCGTTCGGGGATCCCGTGCTGATCGCGGGCTTCGCGGGGGCGGCGGTCATCATCGGCTACGAAGCCCAGTAGACGCCCAGGGCGGCGGCGCCGAGCGCGACCGCCGCCCACGCCACCCGGGACAGCACCGCGGCGGCGACTCCGCCGTGGTGCGCGACCAGGCCCTGGATGACCGCCACCAGTCCGCCCCCGAGCGGGTCCAGCGGGGTGCGCACCGCAACGTAGACGGCCCCCGCCCACCACGGGCCGACCGCTCGCGGCAGCCACCCACGGAAGAACAGCTCGTCGGCCGCGATGACCGCCCCGAGCACCCACCACGGCGCGGCGAGCGGCTGCACCGCGGCGCTCAAGCGCAGCTGCGCGTCGCCGAGGAAGCCCCAGGTCGCCAGCGGCAGCCACCCGATTGCGGGGCTCGCTCCTGCGAGCAAGACCCCTGCGCCGAGCGCGAGGACCCAGGGCAGGGCCCCTCTTGGTAGCCACCAGCCGAGCGCGGTCGCCGGATCCGAGGCGCGCCCCGCGCGGACCAGGCTGAACGTGAGCAGGCCGATCGCCCCCGCCATCAGCGCCGTGTCGACCGACAGCTGGGCGGTGAGGCGCTCGTTGCCGGCCTCGGCCCAGAGCAGCGGCACGGTCAGGGGTAGCCACCACGCTACGGCCGCGAGGGAGCCGAGGGCCAGGGCCACCGCCGCCCGCTGCTCGGGGGGCTCCCGGTTCGGGACCTCCTCGAGATCCCGTGCGGTCCCCAGCAGGCAGACCGCGCAGACCGCGAGCGATACGCCGGTGGCGAGCAGCGAGGCCGACACTGGCGCCCAGGTGTCGCCGGCCGCGATCAGAGCCCCCCCGACGGGCACGAGCGCTCCGAGGTGGGGATCCGTGCGCCCGAGGAACCACGCGATCAGCCCACTGGCGCCCATCGCCGCGGGCAGCACGCGCAGCGCGGTGGTGCTTCCAGCGATCACGTCGCCGGACCGGCGGACCAGCCACAGGCCGAAGGCGACCGTGGCCAACGGCACCGAGACCATGGGCAGCAGCCAGTTCCCGGGGGCGAGGTTGCCGAGGGCAATCGCCGTGGCGGCGGCCACGAGGGAGGTGGTGACCCCGAGCCCGCCCCACGCGAGCCACTTCCCGAGCACGAGCTCGCCGCGGCTGATCGCCGAGGCGAGCAGGACCACGAGGGTGCGCTGCGAGCGCTCCCCGCCGACGCTCGTGGAGACGGCCCCGGTGAGG
Source organism: uncultured Enterobacteriaceae bacterium (assembly GCA_964393165.1). Taxonomy (GTDB): domain Bacteria; phylum Myxococcota_A; class UBA796; order UBA796; genus DRPG01. The sequence goes on along the minus strand of CAYMSU010000042.1, from coordinate 13,305 downwards.
GTGGAAGCACTGATCAGCGCGAGCAGCATAGACCGCCCAGGGAACACGAACCCCCGGGGCACCGGCTCCACGATGACCGCCGGGGAACCAGCGTCGAGCGCCTGCCGAACGGGGACGGTGACGCCGGGGCCGTGCAGGACCTCGCGACCGTTCTCGACGGTGAACCGCAGCGGGCCGTGCTCGCGCACGACCACGCTGTCGAGGGCCGCCACACGCTCGGGGACGTCCCCGCTCACCACGACGACCTTCGGGTCGCCGATCTCCATCGCGGACTTCGCCTCCTCGGGGATCGGCACTGCGGAGGCGGGCAGCAGCAGCGCGGCCATCACGGCCGGCAGGATCAGCCCCTGGCGTCCCTTGAGCTCCGCCGCGAGGTCTCGACGGGCCACCGCGAGCACCCGCCCGAGCCGGGGGAGGCCGGCCATCAGGAGCGCCCCGTGCGCACGCTGTAGATCGCGGCCGAGGCGAGCCCGAAGAGCCCGGCGACGAGCAGCGGGACCCACCCCGCGCCCGAGGAGAGCAGGCTCGAGATCGGCAGCCAGTCGATGCCGAGCGCCCCGAGCGCCGCGAGCCCCGTGACCACGGTGAGCGAGGCGGACAGGGGCCCGGAGAAGCCCTGCTTGATGCCTGCGGTGCCCACCACCGCGAGGCCCACGGCGACGCCCGCAGCGCAGGCGGCGATGCCGTGCCGGACAGTGCTCGCCCAGTCCTCGACGCCGATGCACGCGGCCAACAGGAGCACGCACAGGGCGTAGAACACGGCCAGCACCAGGGAGCTGGCGAGCCAGCGTGCGAGCCCGCCGATCCAGCGGGGCACGGGGAGCGAGAGCTCCGCCTCGAGGCTGCCGTCGTCGCGGTCGCGGGCCACGCTCCCGAGCCCGAAGACCGTGCCGTACATCACGAAGAGGATGCCGACCATCCGGCTGATGTTGCGCCCCTGGCGCTGCCCCTGGTCGATTCCGGGGAGCTGGCGGGAGGTGCGGAGGAGCCACGGCGCGGCAAGCTTGTCGCGCAGGACCTCCTCGACCTCGTAGCCGGTGGTGCTCGACCCCGCGGCCCACATCCGTCGCCCGTCCGCCGATACGGCGACTGGGACGTACTGGTCGACGACGGCCTGCCGAGGGTCGGGGAACGTGAGGACCTCGAACTCCGCCTCCGTGAACCAGGCGTGGATCTCGGGGGCGTTCTCGGGGACGCCGACCGTGCGGGGGGCCCGAAACGCCGCCAGCACGGCGATGGTCACCGTGAGTGTGCCGATCACCGCGACCGACGGCCACACCATGGACCGGAGCACCATTCCCTCCCGCAGGAGCCGTCGCACGGTGGACGCGGTCAGCAGCCCGAGCGCACGCGCTGCGCGCGCGACCCGGTCGTCTCGGCTCCGGACCGCAGGTGGACGCGGCGCCGTCACGCGGGCTCGACGAGCTTGAGGAAGGCCTCGTCGAGGTCGTCGGCCTCGGCCTGACCCTTCACCTCGTCGAGCGTGCCCTCGGCGACCAGGCGCCCCTGCGCGACCACCCCGATCCGGTCGACCACCTTCTCGACCTCCCCCATGATGTGCGACGAGAGAATCACCGCGCGGCCTGCCTCCGCCTGCTCGCGTACCAATCCGAGGACGTCGCGGCGCCCCGGCACGTCCAACCCATCGGTCGGTTCGTCGAGGAGCAGCACCGCCGGCTCGTGGATCAAGGCGCGGGCGAGCACCACCCGGCGCTTCATGCCCGTCGAGAGGTCGCCGCACATCGTGTGGGCGTAGCTCGACGCGCCCATCCGCTCGAGCAGGGCATCTACTCTCGCGCCGGGCCGGGGCAGGCCCTGGATCTGGGCGTAGAGCGTGACCACCTCGCGCGGCGAGAGGCGCTCGGGGAGCCCAGCCTCGGCGGGCACGTAGGCCATGACCTCGCGGGCTGCGAGGGGGGCGCGAATCCGGTCCACCCCCGCGAGCTCGATCTCGCCCTCGTCGGGCTCGACGAGGGTGGCGAGGATCCGGAGCGTGGTCGTCTTTCCGGCGCCGTTGGGCCCGAGCAGGCCGTACACCTCGCCCGGACGTACCTCGAAGGACAGCCCGTCGACGGCGGTGATCTCCCCGCGCGATGCGGTGCGGAAGCGCTTGACCAGCTGGGCGACCCGAATCATGGTTGGAGGCTAGCCCAGGCCTTGGTGCACGGCGAGGTTATGCGGGCCGGAATGCGCCACCTGCGGAGGATATCGAATGGACACGCTGGACAGCTACCTGCAAGGCCGCTGGATCGCGGGCGAGGCCCCGTTCACCGAGCTGGTGGATCCGGCCTCGGGCGACGTGCGGGGTCGCGCCTCGTCGAACGGGCTGGACCTGAGTGCGGCGCTCGCCTACGCCAGGCAGACCGGCGGACCCGCGCTTCGCGCGATGACCTTCACCCAGCGGGCGGAGTTGCTCGAGGTGCTCGCGAAGGCCATCCACGACCACCGCGACGAGCTCCTGGAACTGTCGCGATTCTCCGGGGGGACCACCCGCGGCGACGCGAAGTTCGACGTGGACGGGGCGTCCGGCACGCTGCAGTACTACGCGTACCACGGCAAGCAGCTTGGAGACCGGACCTTCCTCCTCGACGGGGAGCCCGAGGGCATCCTCCGCTCCAAGCGGTTCGTCGGCCAGCACGTGTGGGTCCCTCGCCAGGGCGTGGCCATTCACATCAACGCCTTCAACTTCCCCGCCTGGGGCCTCGCCGAGAAGGCCGCCGTCGCGCTGCTCGCGGGCATGCCGGTGTTGTCGAAGCCCGGCACCGCCACGGCCGAGCTCACGCACCGAATCGCGAAGCTGTGGGTGCAGACCGGGGCGCTGCCCGACGGAGCGTTCTCCCTGCTCGTGGGGTCCGCGCGAGACCTGCTCGATCACGTGCACGCGCAGGACTGCGTGGCGTTCACCGGCGGGTCGAGCACAGCGGCGCGCATCCGCGGGCACGAGGCCGTGGTGGCGCGCAACGTGCGCGTGAACATCGAGGCCGACTCGCTCAACGCGTCGATCCTCGGGCCCGACGTCGAGCCCGGCAGCGACACCTTCCAGATGTTCGTGAACCAGGTCGTGCACGACATGGCGCAGAAGGCGGGGCAGAAGTGCACTGCGGTGCGGCGCGTGTTCGTGCCCGAGGCGCTCGTCGAGGCGGCCACGGCGGCGCTCGTCGACCGGCTGTCCGGCGTCACCGTGGGTGAGCCCGCCGAGAAGGGCGTCGACATCGGGCCGGTGGCCTCTCCGAGCCAGCACCGGTCGGTGTCCGAGGGGCTGACCACGCTCGAGGAGATCGGTACCGTGCTGTGGCGCGGAGAGGCCCCCGAGAAGGGCTGCTTCGTCCGGCCGGGACTGTTCCGGGTCGACGGCGGCAAGAGCGCCCCCTTCGTCCACGAGCACGAGGTCTTCGGGCCGGTGGCGAGTGTGCTGCCGTGGTCCGGAGAGGCGGCCGAGGTCGTCGATCTCGTGGCCGCGGGTGGGGGCGGGCTCGTGGTGAGCGTGTACTCGGACGACCCCGCGTGGGCAGGCCCGGTGATCCTCGGGCTCGCGCCGTGGCATGGCCGGATCCACTGGGGCTCGAAGAAGGTCCACGACCAGAGCCCGGGCCCGGGCACGGTGCTCCCGAACCTCGTCCACGAGGTTCCCGGCAAGGCTGGAGGGGGCGAGGAGCTCGGCGGAGGGCGGGGGCTTCCGTTCTACATGCAGCGCACCGCGATCCAGGCCGACCGGGGGTTGCTCGAGCGGATCCTGTAGAGACTTGTCGTGGTCCCGTCGCGTGCCGATAGACTGTGCAGGTGAGCAGGGAGCGTGCGGATGGGATGGGCGGAAGACCTCGTGAAGGAGCTGGGGCGCAAGCTCGAGGAGCTCCGTGAGGCGCTCGATCAGCTGGTCCGCCCCCCCTCCGACGAAGAGTTGGTGCCCGTGCCCGTGCCCGTCCCCGCCTCGGGGGGGCGGAAGGGCGGGGAACGGCGGAGGCCGCCTCGCCGGCGCTGACCGATCCGCTCTCCCTGGGCATCACAGCTGCCGCGGTCGTGGTCGCCGGGGCGCTGATGTGGCACCAGTGGCCCCGCCCGCCCTCGCTCGAGGGGGAGCGTTGGTTCAAGGTGCTCCTCGCGACGGCGCTCCGGGGTGAGGTGGAGCAAGCGGGGGGAGACGTGAGCGACTGGGAGGCGCGCGTCGCGAGGTGGGTCTGGTACCACCCCGCGGGTCGCCTGCCGGAGCTCAAGGTCAAGAACCCGGTGGTCGCTCGGCTGCCGGGGGCCGCGATGCCCGGAGAGGTCGCGCTCCTCGAGGCCCTCGCCGCGCTCGAGGCGCCGTCTGCGCGGTGGGCGCGGCTGTACGACCGGGACGAGACAGCTCGCGAGGCGGTACTCGTCGATCCCGAGGATCTCGGGGAGGCCTACGACCCCGGGACCACGCTGGGGCCGGGGGCTTCGTGGGACACGCTGGCCGACTGGGGCGGTCAGCCAGACGAAGCGCAAGGGACCTTCGTCGACGCCGCGATGCGGTCTCTCGACGCGCGGTGGGTCCTGATCGAGGGGCGGCCGGGCAAGCTCGGGGGCCCGTCGGTGCTGCCCGCCCTCCAGCGGCTGCTGCCTGCGTCACGGGTCACCCGCATGCCGTGGACGGAGCGGAGTGCGCTGACCGACCACGTGCAGGCGCTCGAGCAGGGACTGGCGCCGCTCGCCGAGCCCGGCGTGAGGCTCGTCCTGGTGGCGGAGGAGGCGGGCATGGCGGTGGCCCTCCGGGTGCTCGCCCAGGCCGCCCACGCGCTCCACTTCGCCCACGAGCG
>CAYMSU010000042.1:2651-8517 GCA_964393165.1 uncultured Enterobacteriaceae bacterium | reverse complement strand
GGGCATCGGGGGCGTGATCGGGGGCCGCGACGACGAGGCCGAGGGGCCGCTGTCGCGCAAGGCGGCCGAGGACTGGCTCGGCCAGCACTTCCGACAGTCCGCGCTCGAGTCCGAGGTCGTCCGCCTCACCCCGTTCTTCGCGGTGCAGTGGCTCGACCGGGAGGCCTGGCCCCCCGGCGTGTCCGGCCTGGCACTCGAGGATCAGCGGTTTCCCGAGCCCGACGACAAGGACTCGACGGCGACGACCCTCGAGGTCGTGGACCTCGGCCCGCTGCCTGCGAGCCCCGAGCTACCGGTCGCCCAGGTGGCTCGGGCACTGATTGCGGTGGTCGCCTCCTGGGTGGTCACGCGAAGGTAGGACCGGCGAACGACCACCCCGTCGGCGGATTATGGGAGCCCCCATGAGCATCCGCCCCATGCACCCCTTCCACCGATCGGAGCTGCTCCTCGGTGCGGAGGGCTTCGACCGTGTCGCCGCGTCCTCGGCCTGCATCGTCGGCCTCGGCGGCGTCGGCAGCTACGCCGCGGAGGCCCTCGTGCGCACCGGGTTCGGCCGGGTCGTGCTCGTCGACTTCGACCGGGTGTGCATCACCAACGTGAACCGGCAGCTGCACGCCACACGCAAGACCGTCCGCAAGTTCAAGTCCGATCTGATGGTCGAGCGCGCACAGGCGATCAACCCGCGGGCCGAGATCGTCGGGCTCAACACCTTCTACGACGCAGAGACGAGCGACGGGATCCTCGGCGAGGGCTACGACGTCGTGCTCGACTGCATCGACAACATGTCCGCCAAGATCCACCTGCTCGAGACCTGTGTGCGGCGCGAGCAGCTCGTCGTCTCGGCCATGGGCGCCGGCGGCCGGCTCGATCCCACGCGGGTGCAGGTCAGCGACCTCTCCGAGACCCGCATCGACCCCTTCGCGAGGCTCGTGCGCAAGCTGCTCCGCCAGCGCGGCATCGAGCAGGGCGTCGTGTGCGTGTGGTCCGACGAGCCCCCGAACGACCTCGACGCCGAGGCCGAGGCCTCGTTTCGCTGCATCTGCCCCGACAAGGATCTCAAGGCGCGCCACTCCTGCGAGCAGCGGTTTCAGGTGCAGGGCACGGTGGCGTGGATGCCCGCGATCTTCGGTCTCACGATGGCCGGCGCCGCGGTCAACCGACTGCTCGGCCCGCTCAGCGGACGGTGACGTCGAGCCCGTCGACGGCGCTCGAGCGCGGCAGCGTCACCCGCAGCAGCCCGTCCTCGAGCTTGGCCACGATCTTCGACCCGTCGACCTGGAAGGGGATGAGGAACTCGCGCGTGAACGGCCCCGTCTCCCGGTCGCCGGTCTGCAGCTTTCCTTCGTGGTGGGTGGGCTTGTCGCCCTTCACGATCAGCCGCGCGCCGTCCAGGCGCACCCCCAGCGTGTCCCGCGGAACGCCCGGCAGCTCCATCAGGAGCATCCAGCCGTCGCTCGTCTCGATCACGTCGACGGGCGGGACGAAGCGAGGACGCCGCGTGCCGATCGGCAGGCTGGGATGCAGGATGTCGCGCAGCACCGGGTCGCGGTCGACCATGCGCTCGATGTTCTTGAGGGCCTGATCGACGGGGTTCGATCGCATCTGGGGCCTCCTTGTCGGATGGTATAGCAGCGGGATTGGGGAGGCACCCGATGGCCGGGGCGGGAACCAACGCAGGGCAGGGGTTCGTCGCGCCGGCCGTGAGGCGCCGGGTCGAGCGGATCGAGCTCGGGGACCGCTCGCTCGGCACGCCCCACCTGCCGCTGATCCGGCTCGAGGGCGCTCGAGAGGGCCCCTGTGTGGCGGTCACGGCCAACGTCCATGGCGACGAGGTCACCGGCCTCGCGGCGGTTCACGCCCTCGACCGGCGGCTGCAAGGCGCACTCGCGAAGGGAGCGGTGCTTCTCGTGCCCTCGCTCAACGTGCAGGGGCTGATGGCGCAGCGGCGCGTCCAGCCGGCCGATGGCCACGACCTGAACCGCGCGTTCCCCGGTGACTCGGAGGGTCGGGGGGCCACGCGGGTCGCCGGGCGGGTCTGGCAGGCGCTGCTGTCCGCTCCACTGGATGCCGCCATCGATCTGCACGCAGACAGCGCCGTGGCGATTCCCTACGCGATCGTCGACCGGGCCCCACACCTGCGCGGCGAGTCCCGGCGTCGTATGGACGCGGCGCTCGTCGAGCTGGCGAGCGCGTCGGGGCTGACCATCCTGCACGAGTACCCCGATGACCTGTATGTGAAGTTCCGGCTCGACCGGTCGCTGGCGGGCGCGATGGTCAACCACGGAGAGGTCCCCGCGGTCACGCTCGAGGTGGGCCCTCGGCGAGCGGTGGCCCTGCCCGCGGTCGACCAGATGGTCCTGGCGGTCCTGCGGATCCTCGGCCACCTCGGGCTCGTCGAGGGTGGACCACCGCTGCCGGCTGGCCCCTGCCTGCCGGGGGGGCCGTGGAGGCGGGCGGCCGCCCCACGGGTGCGCTCGGCAGGCGTCTTCGTGCCGCTGCTCGCGCCCGGCGAGGCCTTCGCCTATGGCGATCTCCTCGGGGAGGTCCGAGCAGTCGACGGGACCGTGCGAGAGGTCCTGCGGGCCCCGGCCGCGGGCATCGTGGTGAGCTGGTCCGAGTCCGCGTGGGTGGATCCCCGGGGCGTGCCCGGCACGCTGGGCCTCGTCACGACATGACCGCCGCGCTCGTGGTGAACGGCTACAGCGCGGGGTGGCTGCGGAAGGGGTTTCCCTGGGTCTACCCCAAGGAGGTCGTGCGCGGCGGCGCGGCGCCGGGCGCGCCGGTAGAGCTGCGGGACGGCCAGGGTCAGGTCCTCGGCCGCGGGATCGCGGATCGGGGCGCGCTCGCGGTGCGGGTGTTCCGCCACGGGGAGGGGCCGCTCGACGACGACTGGCTCGACGGGGTGCTCGGGGCGGCGGTGATGCTGCGGGAGGCCGTCGTGGAGGAGGGGACGACCGGCTACCGCCTGGTGCACGCGGAGAACGACGGGCTGCCGGGGCTCCGGGTCGATCGGTGGGGGGACTGGCTCGTCGTGGTGCTCGACAGCGTGTCGCTGCGGGCGATGGCCGAGCGCGTGACCGCCTGGCTGGTCGATCGGTTCGCGCCGAAGGGCGTCGTGCTCTGCTTCCGCGGGGCCGAGCGACCAGGGCCGGAGCTGGCCGCGGGCGAGGCGCCCTCGGGGCCGGTGGAGGTGCTCGAGCGAGGGCTGCGCTACGGGGTCGCGCCTCTCGAGGGCCCCGACGTCGGGCTGTACGCCGACATGCGGCCGGTCCGCGCGTGGCTCGAGCCCCACTGGGCGGGCACCCGACTGCTCAACCTGTTCGCCTACACGGCGGCCTTCTCGGTGTCGGCGGGGTGCCACGGGGCCGCGGAGGCGGTCAGCGTCGATCTGTCGTCGTCGATTCTCGAGCGGGCGCGCGACAACTTCCTGCGCAACGGTCTCGACCCCGACGCGCACCGCTTCGAGGCGGAAGACGTGTTCAAGGCGCTCGACCGCTTCCGCCGCAAGGGGGAGCGATTCGACCGGGTGATCGTGGATCCGCCGTCGTTCAGTCGAGGGCGGGCACCGTTCGCCGCCAAGAAGGACTGGCCGCGACTGGCCGCGGCCGCGGTGCGCGTGCTCGTCGACGGGGGCTGGCTGCTGGTCGCGTCGAACCAGGGGGAGCTGTCCCCGCGCGCCTTCGACGGCTTGGTGGCCGAGGGGGTGCGCAAGGCGAAGGCAGGCGCGCAGCTGTTGCTCGCGACGGGGCAGGGGCCGGACTTCCCCGCCGCCACGTCGTTCCCCGAGGGCCGCTACCTCAAGGTCCGCCTGTACCGCGTGCTCCGCGACTGATCGCCCTCATCGGGCGCGCTTGAAGTAGAGCGTGGACTGGCCCTCCGCTTCCGGGACCACCCCCACCAGGTCCCATCCTTGCGCGCCCGCCTCCTCGAGGTAGCCGAAGAACCCGGGGCAGCTCTCCACGTCGCCGTCTTCGCCCCAGGGGACGGTCCCCTGCCAGTGCCCGTTGGCGGTCAGCACGCGATCTTGATGCGTACGGACCACCAGATACTCGAACCGAACCACGGACCCTCCCTGCCGCACCTTACCGCGCGCATCAACCGGGGCCCGAGCCGACCGAGAGGATCGAGGTGCGCGCCCGGCGCATGGAGGCTAGCATCCCGCCATGCCGCATCGTCATGTCCTCACGTCGCTGATGTCGTTGGTCGCCCTCCTCCTCGTGGGGGCCGGGCCCGCGCTCGCCCAGTCCAACCAGGCGCAGGAGCTCGCCCTGCGGGCACTCCGCCTCGAGTTCGAGCGCGACCACCACGCCGGGTCCGACGACGAGATCGAGGCCACCTTCCGACAGGCCTGCGAGCGCGGGTACAACCCCGCGTGTCGCCGGGCGGCCTGGCTCGTCGAGGGCGAGCCGGTCCTCGAGAAAGCGGGGGACGCCTTCCGCGCGTCGTGTGACGCCGGCGACCCGGTCGGCTGCGTGATCCTCGCGTGGGCGCTCGATGCCCGGGCGCAGAAGACCACCGTCGACGAGGAGAAGAACCGGCTCTGGCGGCGCGCCGGGAGCTTCCTCAAGCAGCACTGCGACGCTGGATCCGGGCCCGCCTGCCACGAATACGCCGCGATCCTCTACGACAACAAGGGGATTGCCCTGCCGAAGGCGGAGCCGGCCTACAAGGCGTGGAACCGAGCCTGCGACATCGGTGAGAACGCCGCGTGCGTCCAGCTCGCGCGGCTGAAGCGCGACGGGGGCCGCGACATGGCCGCCAACCGGGGCCACGCGCGCAAGTACGCCCAGATGGCCTGCAACCGTGGCTACGCCGATGGGTGCTACCTCCTGGGCCGCCTCGGCGACGGCGACTGGTCCGCCAACAAGTTCGACGAGCACTACAGCGGCTTGTGTGATCAGGGGCACCGCGAGGCGTGCTGGTACCTCGCGCGCGCGTACTACGACGGCCGGTTCACCGAGCCCGAGGCCGGGCGGGCGCAGGGGCTCTTCGAGCACGCCTGTGCACTCAAGCACGCGCGGGCCTGCTACGAGGCAGGGCGCTGGGAGCTCGAGATCGACGGCGACCAGGCCAAGGCGCTGCGGCTGTTCGGCGAGGCCTGCGAGATGGACGACGCGGCCGGTTGCTCCGCGCAGGCCGACATGATCCTCTCGGGGAAGGTCGAGGGCACGGTATACAGCGCCTACAAGGCGTTCGACGTAGCGTGCGAGCAGCGCGAGTCGACCCCGGCTTGCCTCGCGCTCGGGTTCTACCTGCTCGACGAGGCGTCCACGCGCCGCGATCCGGCCAGGGGGCGCGAGCTGCTGGGGCGGGTGTGTGTCGATGAGTCCTCGCCGCCCGAGGCGTGCCACGCCCGCGGCAGGCTGCACGAGTTCGGCATCGGAGGCGACCAGGACCGCACCGAGGCGGCGAACTTCTACCGGTGGGCCTGCGCAGCGGGCCACATCGACTCCTGCATGCGGCGCGGGCTGCTGCTGGTGCCCGACGAGGGGATTCGCGCCGACCATCACGAGGCGCTCGTGATGTTCGGCCGAGCCTGCGAGGCCGACGAAGCCGAGGGCTGCTTCCAGGCGGGGTGGTTGCTCGAGACGAGTCCGTACATCAAGGACCCGAAGAAGGCGGCCACGTGGTACGCGCGTGGCTGCGACGCCGACCATGGGGAGGCCTGCGTGGGCTGGGGGCGGATGCTCGAGACGCGGGAGGTCGGCCCCGACATGACGAAGGCGCGGGAGGCCTACGAGAAGTCGCTCACTCTCGACGCGCTCGAGGGCAAGCGCCGCCTCGCGCGGCTGCTCTGGAACGGCATGGGGGGCAAGAAGAATCTAAACCACCCCATTTACAGTCTAACATCTGTTCGGTCAAGATG
>CAYMSU010000042.1:0-2641 GCA_964393165.1 uncultured Enterobacteriaceae bacterium | reverse complement strand
CCGGGCCAAGCAGCTCTGCCGCGACGCCTGCAAGCAGGGCGACGCGGTGGCCTGCCGCGGGCCGGAGTTCCTCAAGTAGCGCGACGCTCCCGCTCTTCCGGGAACCAGAACCGCACCCGACCCTGCTCCTCGTTCCACTCGAGGCCCGCCGAGAACGGCTTGCCGGCCTTGCTCACGAAGCCCTTGACCGGCCGGGTGCGCCCTTCCTCGAGCAACTGCTTGACCATCCGGCCGCTGATCGTGCGTCGGCTCATCGTCTCGAAGACGACGAAAGCGCAGGAGCGGCCCGTGTCGCAGGACCACACCGGCCCTCGACGGCGCACGGGCTCCCCGCACGCCGGGCAGGTGCCGAGCACCGGCGCGTCGCTCGAGGACCGCTCCACGGCGGGCGGCGGCGCAGCTGCGATGGCCGCGATGATCTGGCCGACGTAGTCGCGCACGGCTTTCATGAACGCTTCCCGGGCAGGGCCCTGGCCCTCGGCCATGTCGGAGAGGCGGCCCTCCCACTCGCCAGTCAGCTCCGCGCTCTTCAGCGCGTCGATCGGGATGGCGGCGACCAGGGCACGGCCGCGCTCGGTGCTGTGGAGCTCGCGCCCTCGCCGCTCGACGTACGCGCGGTCCAGCAGGGTCTGCAGGATTGCCGCGCGGGTGGCCGGGGTGCCGAGGCCCTTGCCGCGCAGGGCCCTCGCGAGCGCGCGATCGTCGAGGGCCTTGCCCGCGCGCTCCATCGAGGCGAGCAGCGACGCATCGCTGTGGGGCCGCGGCGGACGCGTCTGCCCTTGTGCCACCTTGGCGTCGGCGGCGGCACACTCGTCGCCGACCTCGAGGGCGGGGAGCTCGACCTCTCGGGACCGCCCGGGAGGATCGACGGCCCGCCAGCCTTCCTGACGGCACACCCTGCCGCGAGCCCGGTACCGCAGCGGCACATCGACCTCCTCGGGCAAGTCTGCCGTCGGCGCGACCGCCACCACCAAGCGGGTGGCGTCGAAGCGGGCCTCTTCGGACAGCGCCGCCATGAGCCGCCGCGCGACCAGGTCGTAGATCCGCTTCTCGTCGGGCGACAGCGTGCTCGGAGGGGTGCGCCCGGTGGGCAGGATCGCGTGGTGGTCGCCCACCTCCGCGGGGTTGACCACGCGGGGGCCCGGCCGCGCCAGGCGGGGGCTCGCCAGCAGGGCCTGCACGAAAGGCTGGTACACCGTGATCGGCTGAAGCCCCTGCAGGAGTGACGGCAGGGTGGGCACCTGGTCTTCGGTGAGGTAGCGCGCGTCGGTCCGCGGATAGGTGAGCAGCTTGTGCCGCTCATAGAGCTCCTGCGCGATCGCCAGGGTCTGCTGGGCGGACAGCCCGTATCGCTGGTTCGCGCGGCGCTGGAGGCTCGTGAGGTCGTAGAGCAGGGGCGGGGGCTCCCGGACGACCTTGCGCTCGGCTTGCTCGACGCGGCCCGACTGGCCCTCGGTGGCCGCCGCGATCGCCCGAGCGAGCGCCTCGGATGCGACTCGCTCCGCCTGCGGGGCCTCCCTCGGGCCCTCTCGCTCCTTGGTCTCCTCCTTGCGGCCGGACTCCCTCGTGCGCGGATCGAACCAGGTGGCGACGAAGCGGTCGGGCCCCTCCTCGACCTCCGCCACCAGGGTGGCCCGGACCTGCCAGAAGTCCTCCGGCACGAACGCCTCGATCTCGAGGTCGCGCGCGACGATCATCGCGAGGGTGGGGGTCTGCACGCGACCGACCGTGAGCAGGCCGTCGCCCCCGGCCTCGCGGGCGCGGCACGTGAGCGCACGGGTGGCGTTGAGGCCGACGAGCCAGTCGGCCTCGGAGCGGCTGCGCGCCGCATCCGCGAGCCGGTCGAAGGTCGCGCCAGGCTGCCGCCGAGACCAGCCCTCGAGGATGGCCTGTTCGGTGAGCGACCGGATCCAGAGCCGCTCGACGGGGGCCTTTGCGCCCGCGAGCTCGTAGACGTAGCGGAAGATCAGCTCGCCCTCGCGGCCTGCGTCGCAGGCGTTCACGATCCGCTCGGTGGCTGGATCGCGGAGCAACCCCCGCACGATCGCGAACTGATCCGCGGCCCGGTCGCGTAGCTTGAGCGCGAACCGCTCGGGGAGCATGGGCAGCCCCTCGAGGGACCAACGCTTCCACGCGGGGTCGTAGTGCGCAGGCTCCTGGAGCTCGACGAGGTGCCCGTGGCACCACGTGATCGCGAGGTCGGTACCTCGGAGCACGCCCTTGCCGCGGGTGGACGCACCGAGCACCCGCGCGAGATCTCGCGCAACCGAGGGCTTCTCTGCCAAGACGACGAGCATTCGCCCAGCTTAGCCACCCGCGCCGCGGGTTCACCCGGAAACTCCGGCGTCTCCCGCTCAGGTCGCGGGCGATCGCAGGCCCACCACCGTGGTGCCGGCGACGATCCGATCCCCGATCCGCACATCGAGCACGCGGTCGGCCACCTCGAGGCTCCGCTCGCCAGACCGCTGGTAGTAGGTGGCGCAGCGCGGATGGAGAGGGTGCAGGCGGATCGTGGCGTCGGACCCGACCTGGACGGCCGCTTGGCGGCGGCCGGCGAGGGCCCGATCCAGGGTGAACCCGTTGGCTCGGGCTCGCGCGGCGCGATGCCCCGGGCACCAGCGGATGTTGTCCTGCCCGCGAC
>CAYMSU010000041.1:0-20901 GCA_964393165.1 uncultured Enterobacteriaceae bacterium | reverse complement strand
TGGCGCGGCCGCGCGTACGGTGCCGGGCACTCCTGCCACAGCCCGAGCTGCGCGGTCGGACGGCGGAACGGCCTGGTCCCTCCGGACGTGACGCATCGTAATCGCTACCACAACCAAGATGCGTTACGGGCGCTCCGCGCCGGGCCCCATGGTCCGGCCTCACTCGTCTCCAGGGTGCGCGGCGCATGCTCGAAGCCTCATCCGTGAGCCGACGTTTCGGAGCGGTAACCAGGTGTGGGACGAGCACTATGGCCGTCTGGGAGACCGCCTCGGCCGACAATCCAGCGTCGCGACGCAGGCCTCGCTCGTGAACCCGTTCCAGGCGGTCGACGCGCTGTCGATGGCCCTCGCGGGCACCGACCTCACGCACGATCTCGATTTCGTTGACGGGACCCGGCCTGTCCCTGATCGTCTGGGCGCTTGCGGCCTGGGCACTCGCCCTGGCGCCGACCAAGGAGAGTCCTTGACCCCTCGAGCGGCAGACCCGGCCTCACACAGTCGGCAGGGGAACCCCGCACGCACGCGCAATCGACCGGGCTAGTTCCTCGAACTCGCGGTGGGCCCGCGTCACCGCGACGCCGTGGGCCCCCAGCGCACCGTCGCTGGACCTCAGACGGAAAACCGGCTTCCGCGCTTCCTGCGCCATGGGCATGAGGCTCAGATAGTTGCGCATGGTGGCGAGGCGATGCGGGTCCTCGTTCAAGCTGCGCGGCGGCGCGCCGGGCGCCTGCAGGACGGATTGCGCAAAGACCTCCGGAATCCTCACGGACCACCTCGCGTAGGCTCTGGTCGGGCGGCGATTCCGCGTAGCGTAGGAGAGCACGATGTAGCCCACAGGGCGCATGTCGCCTTTCGGAAGATCGGGTTTGTCGTCCGGAGGATTCTCCAGGCGACGTTTCCAGCCGTTTCGCCAGTCGTGGAGACGAGGGCCGAGGTTGATCAAGCCCCGCACCGAGAACAAGTCAGCCGCGACCGGCACGACGACGCAGTCCGACGCCACCAGCGCGGCGCGGTTGAGCGGCGACAGGGAGGGCCCCAGGTCCATCAGGACCAGGTCCGCGCCCACCCGCTGGGCCGCCTCCATCGCGATCCGATGAAAAGCGGCGGTGACCCGGAAGCCGTCGCGCCGGTTGGGCAGGTTGTCGTCGAGACAGTGCGTCCGCGCCTCCCGTGTTGTTGAAGAACGTGAGGACCTTCATGAGCGCTTCCGCACAACCACGTTGATGAATCCCTCCCGGAGGTCGAACGCGGCATCGGGCGACCCGTTGTCGCGCAGGATGTGCTGCGCGCGACCTACGCCACGACCGAACCGGTTGGCGAAGCCGAGCACCTTGGCCGCCTCGGCCAGCACCGGGTTTCGGTACGAGGTGAGGTCGGGGAAGTCGGTGGGCGACATCGCGTAGAGCCCGCCCGGATTCTTGATCTCCACCCGATCCGGGAACCGCACGATCGACACGGGCGCGGTAGACTCGAAGTCCCGATGGATCACTGCGTTCACGAAGAGTTCGTGCAGCGCCTGGGGCGGGTCGTCGTGGACCACGGTCTCGGCGAGGCCCTCTTGCACCGGCCGAGAGCCCGCGAGCGACTCCGCCAGCTCGTCCAGCCCGCGAAGCTGCGTGGCCAGATCGCCGGTGAAGCGGCGCTGCCGCTCCACGACCGCCATGTTGTCGCCTGCGTACGCGACGTACTGGACGTACGCACCGGGAACGAACTCGAGTGGATCCAGCCCCAACGTGAGCACGCCGGCATGGGTGGGGCCGGAGGGACTCCGAAGCTGGTACATGCGCAACGCTGCGAGCTGTTGCTCTATCGGCCGGTGGTTCTCTTCGATTACGTTGGGGTCGACCGCCGCCCGCCTGTAGGTGAGGGCGAAGAGCTCTTGGGACAGGTCGTTCAGCGTGGCACTCGGGCAGGCTCGCGCATCCCAGGTGCGTGCCATCGCCTGGCGCTTCTCTACGAGCACGCGTTCGTCCTGCTCAGGAGCTGATCCGTAATCGTGAGCCCACTCGGTGTACCGTCATCGTGCGCGCCCACGAACAGGTAGCCGGGGGCTCGTGTGGAATGCCCCCGAGGGCGGGAGACCGCTCATGCGTGCACCACGTCGCTGATCGCCTGGAGGTGGGCCAGATCGGTACCGCAGCAGCCCCCGACCACGGCCAGGCAGGGCAGCAACGCGCGGATCCGCTGGTAGCCCTCCGTAAGCTCACCTTCATCGCCACGATCGAGCTCGGTACTGGCCTCGAGCTCGTCGTGGCTCTTCGGGGAGGCGTTGGCACGGAGGGCGCGCAGCCTGCCCCACGGGCCGGGCGCCGAGAGCACCCCCTCGAGATGGGTCGGGTGCGCACAGTTGCCCATGAAGTAGGCTGCTGCACGGTCCGTCGCAGCATCGACCTCGCGGATGGCCTCGGCGAGAGGTTGCCCGGAGGGAAGCCTTCCATCGGTCTCCACCGTGAAGGAGATCACGGCGGGGATGTCCACACTCGTCGCCGCGACGACGATTCCGATGGCCTCGGCGCTGTAGGTGAGCGTGAGCGCGCTGATCAGGTCGGCGCCCGCGGCGGCCAGGGTTCGGATCTGCTCGAGGTGAGCCGCGGCCGCCTCGTCCGCAGACATCATCTCTCCCGTGACGTAGCCATCCCCACAGGGCCCGAGGTTGCCGGAGATCACCACCGGAACGTCGAGGTTGGCGTCTCTCAGGTCCTGAAGGAATCTCACCGCGCGGCGGTTGACCCGCGCGAGCCCCGCGTCGGTGTAGCCGAGCGCGGGGCCCCACTCGGCGCTCGCACGCCAGGTGGCGGTCTCGAGCACGACGCCGGTGCCTGCGCGCCGCGCGATGTCGACGACGGACTGGAAGTAGTCGGTGAACAGGGTCCTCCCCGACTCGGTCTCCATCAAGGGGAACAGCGCCATGTGGGGAAGTTCGAGCTTGTGCAGGAAGATCAGCTCCGTCTCCAGTCCCGCCTCGCTCAGGAAGATCTGCCCCTGGAGCTGGGGCAGCTGCCGAGGTCGGTGCCGGGAAGTTGCCGGACACCTTCCCCTCACCAGCCTCCGCCTGAGGAGTGTGGGGGTCCCATGAGGCTTGCGTGGGGATGCTCGACGCGCAGCTCCTGCTGCGCCGATTCACCCGGAGACTCCTGCGCTCCGCGCTCCGTGGCGGATCGACACCGCCCGGCGTCTCGTGTACCGAGCCCCTGATGATTCGCTTCGGCCGTGTGGAGATCGACGAGGCGGCACGCGAGGTTCGCGTGGCTGGAGAGGTGCGCCACCTCCAGCCGCAGGCTTTCGACGTGCTGTGGTTCCTCGCCACGCGCCGGGACCGGGTGGTGCCCAAGGCGGAGATCTTCGACGAGGTCTGGAGCGTGCCCTTCGTCACGGAATCGGCGTTGAGCACCCGGATCAAGGAGATCCGCCGCGCCGTGGGCGACGATGGACGCACCCAGGGGGTCATCAAGAGCGTCCGCGGCATCGGCTACCGGTTCGTCGCCACCGTGGAAGAAGCGCCTCCTTCCGCGCCCGCGGCCACCGCATGGGTCAGGCCCCGGCTTCGCCTCAACCCCAGGCTCGTGGAGCGTGTACCCGGACAGCGGGTCGCCTACGCGACCGCTGGCTCGGGGCCACCGCTCCTGTTCATGCCGGGGTGGGTCTCCAGCCTCGACGCCTTCGCAGATGGCACCGATCCCCGCTCCGCGATGGTGGCGCGACTCGCCGAGGACTTCTCGGTCACCATCTTCGATCGGTACGGGACGGGACTCTCGGCAGCACCCCAGCTCGACGTGTCCCTGGAGGGGAGCGTGGCCGAGGTGCGAGCCGTGCTTGGCGTGATCGATGGCGGACCGATCACGGTCTTCGCCTCCAGTGCGGCCGGTCCGGCTGCCGTGCTGGCCTCCGCCGGCCACTCCAGGGTGGCGGCCATGGTGTTCCTCTGCACCTACGCGAACGGTCCCGCCTTGTTCGGCAGCGCCGCCGCGCACGCCCACGTACCGGGTCTGGTCAGGGAGTCCTGGGGTACGGGTTCGCGGATCCTCGCCGACATGATCGTCCCCGGCATCGGCGCCGTCACGCGGTCGGCCTTTGCCCGGCTGCAGCGCCGAACCGCAACCCCGGAGGTGGCGGCGGGCTACCTCGAGCAGCTGTACGGGGCCGATGCCACCGCGGCCCTGCCGCGGATCGACCGCCCCGTGCAGCGTGTCCCTACCGTCCTCGCCGTGGTCGCCTCGCTCGCGGCGCTGCTCCTCCTCGCGGACGACCTGCGGCTTCGCCAGGAGCTCGCCGAGCGGGAAGCGGCGCGCGGCGAGCGTGCGCCCACCGAGGCTCCGCTCGCGGCCGTGCCCCGGCAGGCTCGGCGCCCGGCTCCGCCGCCGGTGGCTCGCGCCGGCATCGTCGACGATCCCGGGGCGGCGCCCGAGGGCCCCAGCGCAGCAGTCGATCCCGAGGAGCTCGAGGCGGAGATCGAGGCCCGCGTGCAGCAGCAGCTCCAGGAGCGGCGCGAGCGCTGGGCGTCGCAGCGCCAGTCCGAGATGTACGACGCCATGGACGCATTCGCCGAGGAAGAGGCGCTCGATAGCGCCACACGCAACCTGCTCGCCGACGCGATCGAGGAGAGCCGCGAGCGGATGCGTCAGGTGATGCAAGCGCACCGCGACGCGGTGCCCGAGGCCGGTCAGCTCGATCGTGCGGCGCTGCGCGCGGACCTCCAGGCGGTGCGCGAGGCCACCCGGGCCCGGATCGTGGAGCTGCTCGGCGAAGACGGGGCCCAGCGGTTCAGCGATCGGATGCGCGCGGGCGGCCTCGGCCGCGTAGGGCCCGACCGGCGCTGATGCACTTCGCGCCCGACGCCGCACCTACCGGGCGCACTCGGCCCCGGCGGTCGTCGTGGCTACTCCAGGTCGAGCGTCACCCGGGTTCCGTCCTCCGCGATCACCACCTCGCCGCCGAACACCGCGCGGAGGGGATCGCCGAACAGCGTGTCTGCCTGCGCGGTCGGGACGGTGGGCACCATGTGCAGCAACACCAGCTGTCCCACGCCGGCCTCCTCCGCCAGCATGCCGAGCTCGTCCACGCCCACGTGGTACGTGCGAATGTCGCGGAAGATCTTGCCGTTGCGTGCGTCCCCGAGGCGCTCCAGGGCACACGCCGCCTCGAGGGCCCAGTCCTTGTCCATGATCTCGCTCACCAGCACGTCAGCGCCCTCGGCGAGGCGCTCCAGGCCCTCGGTGGCCACCGTGTCGCCGCTGATCGCCACCGACCGGCCGCCGTACTCCACGCGGTAGCCGAGCGAGGGCTCGACCGGCGAGTGGTCGACCCCGAAGGCCCGCACCACCAGTCCGTCCTCGTCGTAGACGATCGAGCCCTCCGGGCCCGGCGGATCGATCCGCCAGGCCTCGGCCGGCAGCACCGCGTCCTCGGCGAACACGGTCTCGCCATGATGCTCCCGGCGGTAGCCCTCGTCGGGCGTGTAGGCCAGGTTGAACCCGTACACCACACGATCGATGGCCTCGCCCCCGTACACCGGAAGCGGGGTGGTGCGGCCGAGGATCCAGCTTCGGCTGATGACCTCGCCCAGGTCGGCGATGTGGTCCGAGTGGAAGTGCGTCAGGAAGACGGCGCTGAGGTCTGTCACGGGCAGCCCCAGGTCCTCCATCGAGAGCTGCGCGCGGTCACCCGCGTCGAAGAGCAGGAACCGCCCTCCTGCGAAGACCGCGATGCAGGCCTGGGCTCGGGTTCCGCCGATCGGGCTTCCCGTACCACAGGTCACCACGGTGATCGCGGAGGGGTCCAGCAGCTCGGCGGCGTTGGCGTCGGCCTGTACGCGACCGGCCGCCGCCGCCTGCTCGAACGCCGCCCCGATCAGCGTCGGCGGGTCCGCGCAGGCATCTCCCGGCAGCGGCGGGGCCTCGCCGAGCGGCAGGGGATCCGAGGGGCACTCCCCGAGGTCGAGGGGGGCGGCGGTGCCACCGCACCCGGAGATCATCAGGGTCGCCAGAGGCGACCAGGGCAGACCGAAGTTCATTCGTCACCTCCATGCCGGAGGGTAACAGGCGGTCCTTGCGATTCCCTGACAGCGGGACTACCGCTCGCCACCGGCAGCCAAGGCCACGTCCTGCGCGAACCCGCGGAGCCTCAGCTCCCGGCCCGATGCCGTCGCCGACAGCGCCCCCAGCAGGTCCGCCCGGTGGGCCTCGAACGCCGCGCGCGCGGCCACCGCCTCCGCCGCCCACGCGCCCACGCCACGCCAGGGGATCACCTCTGCGCCCGCCTCCTCCGCGACCGCCACCGCGGTGCAGAACGACAGCACGTCGACCACCACTACCGCGGTCGCGTGCGGGGCGAGCGCCTGCAGCCCCCGCAGCCCCCACCCCACGCGCACCCGAGCGCCGTCCTGAGCATATTCGTCGAACATTCGTGCACCATAGACCCACGCGACCGCGCGCCACCAGCCGAGGTGCTCGCGGAGGAACGCGCGCACCGGCTCCGCCACGCGCGCGTGGTGCGCCACGGTCGAACGCCCGCACCGCGTAGTGCGGTGCCGGCTGGCACCCTTCGCAAGGCGTTTGGCGCGATCCGTGAGTAGGTGGGCCGCTGGCCGTGACTACGTTCCTCGCATCGATTCCGGAGGAACCATGCCCGAGCTGTCCATCGACACCCGCAAGCCCGTTCTCGTCACCGGCGCCACCGGCTACGTCGCCGGCCACGTCGTGCGGCGCCTCCTCGAGGAGGGCCTCACGGTGCACGCCACCGTGCGAGACCCGAGCCAGGAGGACCGGCTCGCCTACCTCCGCGAGCTCGCCCACGCCAACCCCGGCACCATCCGGTTCTTCGCTGCCAACCTGCTCGACGAGGGCAGCTTCGACGAGGCCATGGCCGGCTGCGCCGTCGTGTTCCACATCGCCTCTCCGTACACCCTCGACGTCGAGGACCCCCAGAAGCAGCTCGTGGATCCTGCCGTGAAGGGCACCCGCAACGTGCTCGAGGCCGCCAACCGCACCGAGAGCGTCGAGCGCGTGGTGCTCACCTCCAGCTGCGCCGCCGTGTTCAGCGAGAGCGCAGACCTCGAGAACACGCCGCGGGGCGTCTTCGACGAGGACGTCTGGAACGAGACCTCCACCCTCGACAACAACCCGTACGCCTACTCGAAGACCCTCGCCGAGCGCGAGGCGTGGCGGATCCACGACGCCCAGGACCGCTGGCGCCTCGTCGTCATGAATCCCCCGGGCATCTTCGGGCCCGGCGTCAAGGTGCACGAGGGGGCGGAGAGCTTCCAGCAGCTCAAGAGCTTCGGCGACGGCACCCTGAAGTCCGGCGCTCCCGACCTCCGCATCGGCATCACCGACGTGCGCGACGTCGCCGAGGCCCACCTCCGCGGCGCATTCCTGCCCGAGGCGCGCGGGCGCTACGTGATCAGCGGCCACGACTTCGGCTTCCTGCAGATCGCCGAGGTCCTCCGGGAGCGCTTCCCCTCGGCCCCGGTCCCCCGGTCGGCGGCGCCCAAGTGGCTGCTCTGGCTAATCGGCCCGTACATCAACGCCTCGATCACCCGCCGCTTCGTGAGCCGGAACATCGGGCTGCCGTGGAAGGCCGACCACAGCAAGAGCGTGCGCGAGCTCGGCATGACCTACCGCCCCCCCGAGGAGACGTTCACCGAGCACTTTCAGCAGCTCGCCGACGCGGGGCTGGTCGAGGTGGGGTAGGCCCCCCCCGAGGTAAGTCCGATTATGTGGGGCTTAAACCTGCCCACTTCTAATCCATCTGCGTCACCTCCAAGGGAGCGCAGATGGGCCACGCCGACCCCGCCACCACGCACCACCAGCCCCTCGTCCGCACGTTCCGGCTCGACGTGGACCACCTCCCCAAGCACTGGTTCGCCGGCAACGTCCTGCTCACCCACGCGATCAACGCGCAGAACCTGTTCTTCCCCACCACCGAGCAGTTCTTCGTGCGGTCCGTGCATCGTCACCTCCAGGTGCTCGACCTGCTCCGAGCCCAGGGGTTCCGCTTCGACGGGTGGCTGTCGCGCTACGAAGCCTGCCTGCGCGCGTTCGAGTGGGTCGCCCCGTCCTGGCTGTGCCTGAGCGTGACCGCGGCCATGGAGCACTTCACCGCCAGCGTCGGCGAGTGCTGGCTCGCCACGGCTGGCCGGTCTGCTGCGCCCACCATTCGAGGTACGCCCGCGCCCCGAACCAGGTCACGTGCATGACGGGCCAGGCGAGGTCCCACGTGTCTCCGTCGCTGTCTGTCTGCACCTCGAAGCCGCCCACCTCGGTCCGGCCATACAGCATGGCCCCGAGCTCGCCCTCGCGGCCCGCGCGCTCGCGAGGCACGTGCTCCAGTGCCTCGTCCTCGCGTGCGTCGGCCACGAGCGCATCGAGGAAGGCGATGAACTGCTGGTTCGTGACCGGGAACCGCTGCACCACCAGCGCGTCGCACCACAGCCGGCGCGCCGGACCGCTGTTGTGCGCCTCGGGGTCCCCCCCGACCGGAACCACGCCGCCGGTACGTACACCTCGTCCGGTCCGAGCGCCCCTGTTGGGGGCAACCAAATCGGATGGGGCTCGCGCTCACCCGGCCGCACCCCGTGCCAGTGCCCCTGTCGCGGCACCTCCACCGGGTACCGCACGTCGGCGTGGCCCTCGCGCTTCAGCACGCACAGGTAGCTGCCCATCGGCAGCGACACCCGCGCGAGCGGCGTGGTCCCCAGGCTGCGCTCGAACACCTCCACCAGTCGCCGGTTCCGCTCGACGTACCGGTACAGATGCACCTCCGCCCCCGGAGGGTCCGTCACCAGCGTCAGCGCCCCGTCGCCCGTCAGGTACGCCGTGCACGCCTGCCGCGTGGCGTGGTCTTCCGGCAGCGCTGCAGCGCCGCGTGCACCGACGGCGAGATCGCTCTGGGCGGCGCCTCCCGCGGTCGTGGGCAACCCCAGCGACGACATCGGTCAGGTCCTGGTCCGCGTCCCCGGCTTCGGCGATTACGGCCGCGACGCGCTGTTCGTGGGGGCGGCCTCCCAGGGCACGGCCTGGGTCGCGACTCCGCTCACCTCGACGTCGTCGGTGCGGCCGTCGCAGTCGTCGTCGACCCCGTTCACGACGGTCTCCGTCCCCGCCGGAGACACGCTCGGCGTGGCGTCGTCACAGTCGTCCGGGTTGTCCGCCAGCCCCTCCGTGATCTCGCACACGAGCCGATCCTGGCCCGGCTTGCCGTACCCGTCGCCGTCCCCGTCCACGTACGCGACCGTGTCGCCCATCACGTCCGCGTCGGCATCGTCGACGTCGCCGTCGCAGTCGTTGTCGACCTCGTCGCAGACCTCGTCGGCCCCCGGGAAGCGCTCCGGGTCGGTGGGCGCGCAGTCCCCGGCCTCGGTCACGAAGCCCGAGGGCCCCCGCCCGGGACACGACAGCGTGGGCGCGACCTCCTCGGCGACGCCGAACCCGTCGCCGTCGCGATCCGCGTAGTAGGCGATCCCCCCCTCCGCGGGGGCGTTGTCGACGACGCCGTCACAGTCGTTGTCGACGTCGTCACAGACCTCGGGCGCACCCTCGTAGCGCTCGTGGTCCCCGTCGTCGCAGTCGCCCTGGGCGGGGGACAGGCAGTCGCAGTCCGCGTCTACCACGCCCTCGAGGGGGGCGTCGCGACACGGCCCCAGGCACTGCGGCCGCTCGATGTCTCGCCCCGTACAGGCCACCAGGATCCACCACATCATCGGCCGTCCTCCCTCGCGCGATGGTCAGAGCTCGGCACGCAGCCCGATCACGAAGCCCGCCACGCCGATCCCGCCGACCACCAGCGACGCCGCCGCACCCATCCCCTGCCGGCGCGCGACATCCTCGAGGCGCTCCACCTCGTCCCGGCTCTCCGTGCGGGTCGCGATCCCGAAGCTCTGCAGCTCCTCCTGGGTCTGCCCGCGCGCCACGAGGAGCGCCGCCCCCGTGGTGGCCCCCGCGATCGCGACCGCGCCACTTACCGCCGTGAGCCACGGGAAGCCCCGCCGCTCGGCGAGGGGCGTAAGCTGGCGGCTCCCCTTCGCCCGCCGGACCCCCTCCTGGGGGTACCGGGCCCCCGGCACGAGCACGAGCGCGCCGGGATCCGAGCGCTGGAGCTGGTGGTACGCGGGCGTCTGGGGCCGGCGGAGCGCCCGGGACGCGTTGGCCACCCGCTGCTGCACTTCCGGCACGAGCTGCGCCACGAAGGTGGGCTCGTCGATCCGCGCCAGCTCGGCGAGCAGGGTGGACGCGAGGACGGAGTGCGAGCCCTCCGCGGCGGTATCGAGGACCGGCTCGTCGGCCCGGCCCGCGGTCAGGATCTCGAAGGAGTGCCGCCGCGCGCGCCGGTCGACCTCGGCGCTCGTCGGCAGCGGGGGCAGGGTCGTCTCCACGTCGGAGGGGGCCACGACCCGCCCGCTGAAGCAGGTGTCGACCACGACGAGCACGTGCTTGGCGCGCAACACCTGGTCGAAACCCCCGCCGGCCCAGGCTTCGCACGGTGTCGTCGTCGTGGCCGTGTCCCGCCCAGTACACCACCACCGCGTCGGCCGGGCCGACCGCCGCGCCGAGGTCCGCGATCGCCGCCTCGATCCCGTCGAGCGTCGCGTCCTCGTCGAAGCGCGAGATCACCTGGGCGCCGAACCGGTCTGCGAGCACGTCGCCGATGGCTCGGGCGTCCGCGACGGCGGAGTGGAGCGACGGCGGCGCGTCGGACCCGGCGTAGGCGTCGATGCCGATCACGAGGGCGTGGAACGCCTTGTAGGGGGCCTGCGAGGGGACCTCTTCGAGCACGCGCTCGGAGCGGGTGGCGGTAGGCTCGGCGGCCCTGGCGACAGCGCGGCAAGGGCCAGCACCAGACTCATCGAGGCCTCCGGGCCGCGGAGGGTGTCGCGATCCGGCGCTACACTACCCCGCCGGGGCCGGTGGCGCGGTCTCCCACGACTGAGACAGGAGTGGCGCTGCACCTCGCGCTCGGTCCGCGCGGAGCGACGGACCGAGGGGGGGCGGAGCCCCGCCGCACCCGGCGGCAGGCCCTCCGCCGGGTCGCCCTGCACACAACTCCGCCGATGTCCGGACATCCCACGAGGTCCGTGCGGATTCGTCACACAACGCGGAGGACAACCGCACTTGTCGGGAGTTCTGGGTGACCCCGGGCCTCCCACGTGCGCCGGCTACGCGACCGCCGCGAGGGCCTCGCCCTCGTCGGGCGCGGGGCCCCCGGTGCCTCCTCCGGCTCGCCCACCGCGCTCCCCCGCCGACGCCGCGCCCGGCGCGCGAAACGCGCCGTAGCGCGGGGCGGTCCACGCGAAGCGGGTCAGACGCGGAACGTGCGCGTGTACCAGCCCCGGTCGAGCCGGTACTGGGGCACCGACTCCGCCGCGTGCATCGAGATCTCGACCAGACCCCGCTCCGGCGGATCGTAGCGGTGCACCCAGAGCGCCCAGGTGTCGGCCGAGTCGCGGGCCGCACACCGGGAGACCGGCTCGCGCACGCCGTTCAGCTCGGCCTGCAGGCCCTCCACGGCAGCCTCCTCGCCGCCCCACGCGATGCCGAGGATGCGGTAGCTCTCCCGATCGTCGACGAGCCACCGCTCGACGCGCACCGGCATCGCGGCGAGCTGCATGACCGCCGGGCGGTAGTCCCGCGCGAGCTTCGGCTGGCCGTCTTGATGCGTGCGGCTCGCGAACTCCAGCATCTGCGCGGTCGCGGGCTCGTCGTCGCCCACCAGCCGGATCTCGTCGACCCACTTGATGCAGGTGCAGCCGTACCAGCGGGGCATCACCAGGCGGACCGGGAAGCCGTTGTCGCGCGGCAGCCGCTCGCCGTTGAGGTGCGTGGCGAGGAACCCCCCGTAGGCCGCCACCTCCTCGAGGGTGAACACCCAGGACGCCCCCGGATCGCTGTGGGTGGAGGGGCGCGAGTGCGCATCGAGGCCCGAGACCAGCACGCGGGTGGCCGCCGGGTCGACGTCGACGAGCTCGTCGAGCAGCCCCGCGAGCGGGGCTCCCCGCCAGGTGGCCGAGCTCATGAGCCCGAAGTTGCTGCTCTCGGTGTTGCCGCTGCACTCGAGCAGGACCTCGCCCTGGTCGACCGCGCGGTCGAGGATGCTCGCGATCGTCCACGACCGGGGCTTCACCGCCTGCCCGCCGACCGCGATCGTCCACCCGTCCTCCTGGATGTCGACGAGGTCGGGCTCGGCCGTGCGCACGTAGAACCGGTCGGTGGGCGTGATGCGGTCGTCGACGTCGACGCGCGCGAGGTCGTAGCGCCGCCGCGCGTCCCACCCGGCTCCCCGGAGGCTGCCGAACCGCGGCGGAGGCTCGTCCTCGAAGTCGACGACGTCGAGGAAGGTGCCCCCCTCGAACGGGTCGGGACCGTCACAGACGAGGTCGCCGGCCTCGATCTCCCGGCCGCACCCGAGAGCGGGCAGGGTGAGCGAGGCCAGGGTGTGCTGCATCAGCGCGCGTCGGGAGGGGTTCACGGGCTCTCGTCCAGCAGCTCGTCGATGCGCGAGCGTATCTCGTCGGCGTCGAAGCTGTTCTTGATCGAGCGCACCGTCAACGTCTGGTCGATCACCACGTCGCGCGGGGCGCTGGCGTTCACGCCGGGCGGAAACGCGAACAGGTCCAGGGTGGACTTCTGATCGACCAGGATCGGAAACGTGATGCCCGTCTGCTCCACGAAGTCCCGCACCAGGCCCACGGGCTCGCCCGGGTGCAGGCCCACGACCGCCACCTCCGCCGGGTCGTAGCGCTGGTGGACGAGCTCCTCGAGGTCCGGCAACGCCAGACTACAGGACGGTCAAGAGAGCACGAAGTACGCGAGCACCGTCACCCGGCCCTCGAGGTTCGCCAGGTCGTCCGCGCCCGTCGGGTCGAGGAAGGCGAACGCCTCGGTCAGCGAGTCGCCCACGTCCAGCTCGGGCCCCGACCGAGCGCTGATGGGGATCTGCAGGGGGCGCTCGAAGGGGGACGGGTCGTTGCCCACCACCGAGAGCGTGGCCACGCCCTCCTTGGGACCCGGAGGGGTGAACCGGACGATCGTGAGCGCCCGCTCGCCGGTAGGCACCCGCGCCCGCTCGACCTCGGCGGTGAGCGAGGGATGGTCGACCGTCGCGGCGCCCAGCCGGGCGCTGAGGGGGCCGCGGTTGCGCAGCCACAGGCCGCGCGTGCCCCCCTCCTCCCCCGCGAAGGCGAGGAGCTCCGACTCGGCGGCGAGCTCCGGCGCGACCAGGCCCTCGTGGATGCGCAGGGTGTGGGCCCCGGACCACTCCATGCCGAACAGGAAGTCCTCCGACAGCGCGACCGCCCACGTCTGCTCGAACGGGGCGGCGAGCTTGAGCCCCCCGACCCGGTCGAGCCCGTCGCGCTCGAGCAGCGCCAGGTGATCCCAGGCCGCGACCGCGACGTAGGGATCTCGCACGTCGACGCCCTGGATGGAGCCGTCGAGGTCGAGCGTCCGCTCCTCGGCCAGGGTGCGACCGTCGCGGCGGAAGACCTGGAGGCCCCCGGGGCCGAGGGCCACGTACAGGTGGGTGTCGTCGAGGGCCAGATCGCGGGGCTTGCGCCCTTGCGCCGTGGGGACGGTCGCGATCCGCTTCGGCGCCGCGGGATCGGCCACGTCGACCACCGCGACCGAGGCCTCGTCGGCGACGTAGAGCAAGGAACCATCGGCGGCCACCCCGCTGGCGTTCTCGAGCCCCTCGAGGGTGCTGACCAGCACGATCCCGCGCTCGGCGTCCAGCGCGTAGCCCCGGAGCCCCCCCGCGTGGGCGGCGACCCAGAGGTGGTCGCCGACGAGCGCCAGCCCCTCGTACATCACGAAGGGCTCCCGCAGCTGGGTGACGCGGGACAGGACCCCGTCGGTGGTCTCCTCGAGCACGGTGAGCGCGGGCGCCTCGACGGTGTCGCCACGGGCCGCGAGGTAGATCCGGCGGGTGCCGTCGGTGGAGGCGGGGCCGATCGCGATCCGCTGGCACCGCTCCACCGGAGCCTCGACCGACCGGAGCAAGCCGTCGTCGTCGACGTGCGCGACGAAGCCACCGTTGCCCGAGCAGCCGACCACGACGTCGTCGCGAGCCGCGATGTCGACCCCTCGCTGGACCGGCAGGGTCTGGACGACCTCGAGGGCGTCGCCGAAGGCGCAGCAGGTGTCGCCGAGCCAGGCGGCGGAGGCGGGCGCGCAGCGCTGCTGGGCGGCGCACGCGAGGCCGGCGAGCCCCGACAGATCGTCTTCGGGGTCCGGCCCCTCGAGCGAGGGCGTGCCCGAATCCGAGGTGTGCGGGGAGGCGGCGGTCGGGGGGCCCGCTTGGTCGCCGGGCGTGGGGGGGATCTGGCGGCACCCCAGGGCGAGCAGGGCGGCCGACCACCCCATCACTACGCGCATGCACTCTCCTCTGCCGCCTCTATCCGCTGCCGCAGCCTAGATGGGCAGGGGGAGGACTGTCCACGTCGAAGGTGTGCAAGTCGCCCAGGTTGCCCTCGACCACCGGAGGTGCCACTTGCCGACGATCACCGTGCGGTAGCCCTGGTCGTAAAACGTCCGGGGAGGCTCGGCGCGTCGGCGGACAAGCCGATGCCCCCGCCCGCGAGGATTGTCTCGCCGAGCCCGGTGCGGCCGGCGTAGCGACCGGTGACCATCAGCAGCACGTTGCGCGGCCTGCGCGGGTCGGCGTGAGGCCAGAACGGATCCACCTCGACGTGTGTGCACGCCGAGGCGAGAGTCAGGGAGGCTCCTAGGATCCACCGATGCATCGCGCCCCCGCATCGGCCGAGAATACCCGATTCCCTGCTCCATCGTACCCTTCGGCATGTGGTAGCTTCGTCGGCGGCGCAGCCCGACTCAGGGGCGTCGCTCGGAGCGCTCGGTGACCGGGATCCTCGCCCTCGCGGCATGCACCACGTCGACCCCGGGCCCCCCTCCGACCGCCTCGGGCGACACCGGGGAGCCCGCCGCGGCCATCGCCGAGACCGTGGGGACCTTCGCCTTCACCAGCAGCTTCGCCGACCTCGGGCTGCCCGACGGCGGCGCCCGGCGCTTCCACCTCCACGACGCCCTGCCCGCGTTCGGCCTCCACCTGCCGTTCGCCGCCGACTTCGACGGCGATGGTCGTGATGCCGTAGGCATCCTCGACGACCGAGGGGGGCTCCGCTTCGGGAGCGACAACGCCTCCGGCGTCCTCGCTGAGCGGCGCGAGGTCGCGGCCGGCCGCTGGCCTCTTGCCGGGGACTTCGACGGCGACGGCGCCGACGACTTCGGCACGGTCGACCCCGAGACCGGCGACGTCGAGATCTGGAGCGGACTCCCGGCCGGCGCGCCCGCCTTCACGCTGTCCATTCCCGCGGGGTGGACCGCCGTGGGCGGCGACTTCGACG
Organism: uncultured Enterobacteriaceae bacterium; assembly: GCA_964393165.1. Classification (GTDB taxonomy): domain Bacteria; phylum Myxococcota_A; class UBA796; order UBA796; genus DRPG01. Next base: position 5,549 of record CAYMSU010000041.1, on the reverse strand, counting down.
GAGATGGCGTCGAGGGCCTCGCCGCATACGACGGCTACGCCGGCGACGTCGAGATCCACGAGCCGCTCGGCAGCAGCCCCCGGAGGTTCCTCGCAGGCACCGGCGGCTACCCCGTGGCCGGCGACCTCGACGGCGACGGCACCGATGCGTTCGGCGTGTACGCATTCGACCGCACGCTCACGTGGTTCGACGACACGGGCGAGTGGTCGGTCGATGCCTCCACCGCCGACGCGCAGATCGGGGACCTGTTCACGCTGCTCGACACCGCGATCGTGGCCGCTGCCCCGAGCCAGACGTGATCCGCGCCCTCATCCCCCTGCTCTCGACCGCGCTGAGTTGCGCCGGGGGGAAGGCGTCCGAGCCGCGAGCCGCAGACCTCGCCGAGGAGGAGCCCGTGACCCGACACACGGAGGCAGGCGCGGAGGCGGAGGCCGATGGGCCGGCGCCGTCCGAGACCTTCAGCCCCACGACCACCAGGTTCTCCCTGCGCTTCCACGGGGCCCTGGCCGAAGACGACGCCAACGTGGCGGTGAGCGGTCCGAGCGCGCAGCTCGCGCTGTCCATGGTCGCCGCCGGGGCCGCCGGCGAGACCGCGGGCGAGCTCGCCGCGCTCTTCGACACGGAGCTCGGCGACCCCTGGTGGGTCGATCAGGCGCGGGCGACCGCCGCGCGGAAGGCCACCCTGGGCATCGAGCTGACCGTGGCGAACGGTGTCTGGGTGCAGGAGGGCTTCCCCATCCGCGAGGCCTACACGGGGCTGCTCCGCACCCACTTCGACGTCACGCCGGTCCACCAGGACTTCCGCCAGGGCGAGGTGGCGGCCGACGCCATCAACGCCTGGGTCAAGGCCCACACCCGCGAGAAGATCGACGAGCTGGTCGACGCGGGGGACGTGCGGGGCGCCAAGCTCGTGCTCGCCAACGCCATCGCCTTCAAGGGCCGCTGGGCCCAGCCGTTCGACGAGGACGGCACCGTGCAGGGGGAGTTCCGGGCGCCCTCCGGCCCCGTGACCGTCCCCATGATGACCGGCCGGCGCGAGCGCGTGTCGTACGTCGACGGCGAAGGCTACACCGCCATCGCGCTGCCCTACGAGGGGAACGGGGCCGCCATGATCCTGGTCCTGCCCGACGAGGGGGGGTCGCTCGGCGACGTCGAGGCCCGGCTCGACGCGACCGAGCTGCATCGGGCGACCGTGTCCGAGCGCCGCACCGTGAACGTGCTGCTCCCGAAGTGGAAGGCGGAGCTGAAGTACGACCTGATCCCGGCGCTGAGGGAGATGGGCCTGCGGACCGCCTTCTCGGGGGGCGACTTCTCCGGCATCACCGCCCGGGAGCTCTTGATCAGCAAGGCCGTGCAGAAGGTCTTCGTCGAGGTCGACGAGGAAGGCACCGAGGCCGCCGCCGCTACGGGCATCGTGATGCGCACGACGTCTGCGGGCCCGCCGCCGGTCGACTTCCACGCCGATCGGCCGTTCTTCTGGGCCATCTGGCATACCGCGACCAAGACGCCGCTGTTCACGGGTCGCCTGGTCGATCCGTCCTGACATGCGCGACCACCGAAGGCGAGGACCGCAAGTCATCGGCGCCGGGCTCGGCCGCACGGGCACCGCGTCGATGAAGCTCGCGCTCGAGCAGCTCGGGTTCGGCCCCTGTCACCACATGGAGGCCGTCTTCCGGGATCCCTCCGAGGTCCCGGTCTGGGAGCGCGCCGCCCGCGGCCTGCCCGTCGACTGGGCAGGCTTCCTCGCGCCCTGGGGCGCGACCATGGACTTCCCCTCCGCGCTCTACTACCGCGAGCTGCTCGAGGCGTTCCCCGACGCCCGCGTGGTGCTCACCGTGCGGGATCCGGAGCGCTGGTACGACAGCTTCGCCAGCACGATCCGGGCGTTCATCGTGTCGTTCCCGAACCGGTGGGTGCTGCCCTGGCTGCCCTTCGTCAACGCGTCGTACCGCGTGACCCGACACACCTTCGTAGATCGCCTGCTGCACGCCGATCGGGCGCAGGCCATCGCCCTGTTCGAGGAGTGGAACGCCGACGTCCAGCGGCACGTTCCGGCCGACCGGCTGCTCGTCTACCGCGTGGCGGAGGGCTGGGCGCCGCTGTGCGCCTTCCTCGGGGTGCCCGAGCCCGACCGGCCGTTCCCTCGGGTCAACGAGCGGCCGGTGTTCCGGCGGCGCGTACTCGCGATCACCGCGCTCTCGTGGCTCGTCCTGGCTGCCCCGGGGGTCGCCGCCGCCGCGCTGGCGTGGTGGCTCGCGCGCCCGCGCTGAGTCAGTCCGTCTCGACCGCCTCGATGGCCGAGCTTCCCGCGGGCAGGTCGAACCGCAGACCGTCGTGTGCGAGCATCACGTCGGGACGAAGCGACGGGGCGTCGCCGAGGAAGGCTGGCTCGAACACCGCCCCCCGGACCGGGGGGATGACGTGGGTGAGGACCAGCCGCCCCACCCCGGCGTTCACCGCTGCGCGGGCCGCGTCTTCTGGGGTGGCGTGGTAGTCCAGGATGTCGAACATGACCTTGGCCAGGTTGGCCTGCCCGCGCTCTCGCAGCGCCGCGCCGACCGCGCGGGTCACCTCGGGGTCGAGCGCTTCGTGCAGCATGAGGTCGGCCTCCCGCGAGAGGGCCACGAAACGCTCGTCGTAGCTGGTGTCGCCGCTGATCGCGACGGACCGGCCGCCGTAGTCGATCCGGTAGCCGAATGCCGGCTTGGCCGGATCGTGCTTCACCACCGTGTAGCGGACCTGCAGGCCCTCGTCGTCGAGCAGCAGCGGCTCCGCGTCGGCGCCGACCTCGAGGGGCCGCCCCCCGAACCCGGACGGGGCCGCCACCTCGGTTCCGTGGTGCGCGGTGCGAAAACCGGCATCGAGCGTGTAGGCCTCCCGAAACCCGTCTACGACCCGCTGCGTGCCGGCGGGGCCCACGACGGGGACCGGGGTGCGGGCCCCCCCGGAGCCTGCATCCACCACGAGCGCGCGGTCTCCGGCGAGGATGCCCACACAAGCGCCGCCCCGCTGCGGGTCGGGCATGGGCCCCCCCGTGCCACAGAGGTAGACGTGCAGGCCCTCGCGAAGCGAGGCGGTGCGGTCGATGCCGGCGTTGCTGGCGACGGCTCGCTCGAACAGCGCCTGGGAGGACGAGGGGCGCCTCACCCACAGGGCGAGGCCCGCCAGGAGCACCGCGGCCACGACGGCCACACCGACCAGTTGCCTGCGATCCATCGGTCCCTCCCCGCTCGTCCGGATCCGGCCCCCCCCTTTATCCAGGCGGCCGACCGAAGAGGCGCCCGACGTGTCGCGCCTCCGCCGTTCCTCCACATCTCGCGCCTACCCTCGCCCGCGGAGGTACGAATGACGCGTGTGGTGACCCTCGCACTGTCCTCGGTCCTGGCCACCGGGCTCGGCTGCTCCCCGAGCGAGCCGGAACGCGCCGAAAGGCCCGCCGACGATGTCCCCGAGGACTCGACGGACCCGGACAGCGGCCTCGCCGAGAAACCCTGTCTGACCGTCGACGATGGCTCCTCGACGGGGCCCGGGCGCTTCACCGTCCGCTCCATGGAGCTCGCGCCCGGCAACGACGGCTCGACGGCGTACTTTCCAGAGGGGATCGAGCAGAGCCCGTGCACCTTCCCCGTGATCGGGTGGGGCAACGGCACGAGCTCGACCGGCGGCGCCGCCTACCCCGCGTACTTCGAGCGGCTGGCGAGCCACGGGTTCGTGGTCGCCGTCGCGCACACGAACTTCGCGGCCGTCGGGCCCGTCATCCTCGACACCGCGGCGCAGGTCCTCGACCAGAACGACGATCCCGACAGCATCTTCTACGGCAAGCTGCAGAAGGGCTACGGCGTGATGGGCAAGTCCCAGGGGGCGATCGCCGCCGCGCGAGACGTGAACACCGACCCCGACGCCCTCGCCGCGGTGATGATCGCGGGCTCGGCGGGGACCGTCACGCGGCCCGCGCTGTTCGCGACAGGCGACGCCGACTTCCTCCGGACCGCCACGCTCGACGGGTACGAGGCCGCCACGGACGAGGCCGTCTACGCGGAGGCCGCCGGCGGCGTCGACCACCTCGATCTCGACGAGAACGTCGGAGTCGCCCAGCTCGCGACGTCGTTCATGCGCTGCCACCTGCAGAGCGACGCGGAGGCGTGTACGTACGTGGCCTGCCCGGACTGCCAGGTCGAGCCCTGGGGCGACTACCGGCTAAAGTGACGCTCCGCGGTCGGCCGGAAGGCCGGGGAGGGTTCGTGCCACGAGGGATGTCGTTCGCCATCTGGCTGCTCGCGGCCTGCGGGTCCGAGCCCGGAGCCGAGCCCGGAACCGAGACCGAGCCCGAGCCCGGGGATCGTCCGCCACCCTCGGAGGGCGTCCTTCAGGTCGACTCCGCGGTGGTCGACGAGCGGATCGGCACCCTCGTGCGGGTGCGGTGGACCCAGGACGTCGCCGCCGACGTGTACGTCGACTACGCGTTCGGCGAGGGCGGGAGCGAGGCGCGGCGCTCGCCGGTGCGCACGCTCGAGGCCGGTACCCACGAGGAGGTGCTGCTCGGCATCCCCTACGGCGAGGAGGTCGACCTCGAGGTCGTCGCCGACACGGCCGACGGCGAGATCCGGTCCGCGCCGCAGGCGCTCGCGACCGATCCGTGGCCCGAGGGCCTGCTGCGGCCCGACCTCCTCGTGTCGGATCCGGCGGGCTTCGATCCCTCCTCGCGCTACGTCTTCACCTCGATCGGGAACAGCCGCGGGGCCACCTGGTGGGTGATCGTGGACCGCTCCGGGCGCGCCGTGTGGGGCCTGCCCACGCCGCGCCAGCGCACCAGCCTGCACCCCCGGCTCAGCTGGGACGAGGACGCGCTGCTGCTCGACCACAACGCCTTCTGGGGGGGCACCTTCTCGCTCACCGGCTCGATCGTGCAGCGCATGACGATCGACGGGACCGTGCTCGACACCTACGAGCTGCCCGGGCTGCACCATCCGTTCACGGACCTGCCCGACGGCCGGCTCGCCTACGGCCGGCTGGTCACCCCGCTCTCCCGCGACGAGGAGCTCACCATCGCCTCCGCCGACGGTGCGCTCGAGACGCGCTGGAGCTGCCAGGACTGGCTCGCCTCGATCGGCGAGGGCCGCGGCGACTGCGGCTCCAACACCCTGTGGTACGACGCCGCGGCCGACCGGTTCCTCTACTCGTTCTACGGCCTCGAGACGATCGTGGAGATCGACGCGGAGACGGGGGACGTCCCGCGCTGGTTCGGGGCGGTTCCCGGCGCGTGGGCCTTCGATCCGCCGGAGTCGGCCTTCCTGTGGCAGCACGGGGGCCACTACACCGAGGCGGGCACGCTGCTCACGTCGGCCCACAGCGCTGCGCGGGACGAGATCGTGGTGCGGGAGTACGCGCTCGACCCCGCCACGGAGACCCTGACCGAGGTGTACCAGTTCGGCGTCGGCCACGGCCTGTTCGGCGACGTGATGGGCGAGGCCCACCGGCTGCCCAACGGCAACACGCTGCACAACACGGGGTCGCTCGCGCGGCTGCGGGAGGCCCGGCCCGACGGGACC
>CAYMSU010000040.1:0-21042 GCA_964393165.1 uncultured Enterobacteriaceae bacterium | reverse complement strand
CCGGGCCGATCGTGAGGTTGGGGACGAACCGGCCATCCATCACGTCGACGTGGACCCAGTCGGCCCCCAGGGCAACCACCGAGCGCACCTCCTCGTGGAGGTGACCGAAGTCTGCGGACAGGATCGAGGGGGCTACTTGCGCCATGCCGACGGTTAGCCGTCGACCGGACCCCCGTCAACTTGCCCCCTGGCGGATTGCGCGCGCGGTCCGCGGATCCTAAACGACCGGCGGAGGATCCGATGGCCGACCTCGCAAGCTTCGCCCTGCTCACCGTGGGCCTGCACCACGCCAGCGAGGTCCCTGCCGACGCGGAGGCCCACCCCTGGTTCGCGATCGTCCAGCGCACGGACGGCTGGCACCTGGAGAAGGTCCAGGTGCGGGTCGCCGAGGCGCCGGACCGGAAGAGCGGCCGGGTCGTGGTGATCCCGGAGTTCGGCGGACCCGAGCCGCTCACACTCGTGGCCGGCCCAGGCCTCACCGAGGGCCCCCTGAAGGTGGCCGCCGAGGTCCCCCGTCCGCTCTTCCCCGGGGATCAGCAAGCGCTGGCCCTCCCCGAGGGGGCCGCGACTGTCGTGCAGTCCACCGGCTCCGCCCACCCCAACAAGTGGGGCGAGGTCGTCATCGAGCGGTACCACCTGTTCGCGATGGTCGGCGGCGAGCGCGTCGAGCTGTTCCCCGAGGGCGACCTCCGCAAGCGAGCGGACGTTCCCCAGGTGAAGCTGGCGGCCGATCTCGATCGGGACGGGCGCCTCGACCTGCTCGTCGACACCTCTGACCACTACAACGTGCTGCGCCAGGTGTTGTTCCTGTCCCGCAGCCGCGGGTCGCTCTCCGCCGTGGCTCGCTACGAGCAGCTCGGCGGCTGACGGCCCGCGCCCAAGCAAAGATCCTGGAGACCTCATGGCTGACGCGATCTCGACTGTTCCTCTGCCTGCCAACGAGCCCGTGCTCGAGTACCGCCCCGGCTCGCCCGAGCGGGCGTCCCTGCAAGCGGCGGTCGACGCTGCTGCGAACGAAGTCGTCGAGGTGCCCTGCGTCATCGGCGGGGAGCGGGTGTTCACCGGCAAGACGGTGGACGTCACCATGCCCTGCGAGCACCAGCACGTGATCGCGAGGGCCCACCTCGCAGGTCCGGACGAGGTGGCCCGCGCGGTCGAGGCCGCGCAGGCCGCCCGCGCCGAGTGGAGCGCGCTGCCGTGGGAAGAGCGGGTGGCCGTGTTCTCCCGCGCCGCCGACCTGCTGGCCGGCCCCCACCGCGACGTGGTGAACGCGACGTGCATGCTCGGGCAGGGCAAGACGCTGCACCAGGCCGAGATCGACGCTGCGTGTGAGCTGATCGACTTCTGGCGCTTCAACGCCTACTACACCCAGCACATCCTCGCCGAGCAGCCCCCGATCAACGTGTCCGGCGTCTGGAACCGCATGGACCACCGGCCTCTCGATGGCTTCGTCTTCGCGGTCACCCCGTTCAACTTCACCGCCATCGGCCTCAACCTGCCGACGGCGCCCGCCTTCATGGGCAACACGGTCGTGTGGAAGCCGTCACTGACCGCCCTGCTGTCGAACTACCGGGCGTTCGAGATCCTCGAGGCGGCGGGCTTGCCCCCCGGCGTGGTCAACCTGCTCAACGGCGAGGGCCCCGACGTCGGGAACCCCGTCCTCGACCGGCCGGAGCTCGCCGGCCTCCACTTCACGGGCTCGACAGCGACGTTCCAGGCGCTGTGGCGGGGAATCGCGGAGCGGATCGACAAGTACGCCCAGTACCCCCGCATCGTGGGCGAGACCGGCGGCAAGGACTTCATCGTGGCGCACGCGAGCGCGGATCCGGCGGCGGTCGCCACGGCGATCCTTCGCGGCGCCTACGAGTACCAGGGGCAGAAGTGCTCCGCCGCGAGTCGGGTGTACGTGCCCTCGAACCTCTGGGGCGCGGTCAAGGAGCACGTGGTCGCCGAGCTCGAGCAGATGAAGATGGGAGACGTGCGCGACTTCTCCAACTTCGTCGGCGCGGTGATCGACGGCCGGGCGTTCCGCAAGCACCAGGAGTACCTCGCGCTTGGACGGGCGGAGGCCGAGACGGTCGCCGGGGGCGAGGCCGACGGCTCCGTGGGCTGGTTCGTCCAGCCGACGCTGTTCCGGGTCGACGATCCCCGCCACCGCCTCATGGCCGAGGAGATCTTCGGTCCTATCGCGACGGCCTACGTCTACCCGGAGGGCGAGTGGCACCAGGCGCTCGACCATGTAGACGCCACGAGCCCGTACGCCCTGACGGGCGCCGTGTTCGCGCAGGACCGCCGCGTGATCGACAAGGCCTCGGAGCGCCTGCGCTTCGCGGCGGGCAACTTCTACGTCAACGACAAGCCCACGGGCTCCATCGTCGGGCAGCAGCCGTTCGGAGGCGCGCGGAAGTCGGGCACGAACGACAAGGCGGGCTCACCGCTGAACCTGCTCCGGTGGACGAGCCCGCGCGCCATCAAGGAGACCTTCGTGCCGCCCCGGGACTGGCGGTACCCCTTCCTGGGGTAAGCCCCTTCCGGCCAGGGCCTACGGGTAGCCGCCGGTGTCGTTGATGCCGCCTTCGTGGTCGAGGGCGCCGAGGCCGGCCTGCGGGGTGGGCACCCGGATGCCGGGGGCGCGACGCGCGGGCCCCGCTTCTCCAGTCACCCCGAGCCTCCCGAGGGTGGCGGGGGCGTTGACCTCCACGGGCTCACCCATGGGCGTGACCCGGCCCTGGGCCGCGCGGAGGTCCAGGTGGGTTGGCTGAAGTCGCTGAAAGCGCTCGTGCCGGCGCCGAAGACGGTCTGCCTTCTCCTGCCGGCGCGCCTTCCGGCCCTTGCGGCCGACGGGCCGCGCGTCGCCCTCCTCGTCGAGAAGTGGCGACACGAGAGGGGTAGGCAGCGCCTCGAGATGCTCGAGCCGGGCGCGGGCGGGGGCGGGCTCCGGGCTGCGGCGCGCTCGGCGGTCGGCGGCCGCGGTCACCCGGTCCGCGGTGCGAAACGCCTTGGCGGTGTTCTGTACGAGCTGGCGCCCTTCGTAGAACCCCACCGCGAGGGTGAGGCCCAGCAACAGCATCGCGGTATGGCTCCACACGCGACTCACATCGTCTCCGAGACCATCGCACGGTCGTAACCCCGTGGGACTCCGCTTCCACGATACAGGCTCGTCTCCTGGCGCGGAGGAAGTGGTGCGGGTGGTGAGCCTCACGTGCTCCAACACCGAGATCGTGTGTGCCCTGGGATGCGCGGAGCGGCTCGTGGGGGTCGACGACCACTCCGACTACCCCGTCGAGGTGGTCGAGGGGCTGCCCCGCGTGGGCCCGGATCTCCAGGTCGATCCCGACAAGGTGGCGGCGCTGGAGCCGGATCTCGTGCTCGCCTCGCTGACGGTGCCGGGCCACGAGCACGTGGTGCAGGGCATCGCCGACAAAGGGCTGAACTACCTCGCGCCGGATCCGGAGCGGCTCGACGACGTGTACCGCGACATCCGGACCATCGCGGAGCGACTCGGCGTTCCCGAGCGGGGGGAGGCCCTGATCGCAGACATGCAGGCAGCGATCCGCCCGGTCCAGGTCCACGGGGACCGGCCGCGGCTGCTGGTCGAGTGGTGGCCGAAGCCGGTGATCGTTCCCGGACGGCGATCCTGGGTCACCGACCTGATCACGGCGGCCGGGGGGACGAATCCGCTCGGGGAGCGCGACGTGCTGTCGTCTCCGATCACCGACGAGGAGGCGCTGGCGCTCACGCCGGACGCGGTCGTGATCAGCTGGTGCGGGGTTCCGTTCGACAAGTACCGGCCCGACGTGGTCTATCGCCGCGCGTCGTGGGCGGCCCTGCCGGCGCTCGCGCACCGTCAGGTCCACAGCGTGCCGGAGGCGTACCTCGGGCGGCCCGGCCCCGGGCTCGTGGAGGGCTACGCCGCCCTGCGGGAGATCGTGGCCGGGCTCGCGGCGTAGCGGCGGCTCACGCGGTGGCTTCGCGCCCGCCGTCCGGCCACTCCTCGGGACGATCGCAGGGCCAGATCTGCAGGGGCGCGCTGTGCTCGCGCAGCAGCTCGCTCGTGCGCACGCCGAGCGCGGCTCGGGCGGCGGCCAGGCCCGAGTACGTGGCCCCCGCCACGCCGTGCCCGGTGGTCGACTGGCCACACAGGTACAGACCCTCGATCTTCGGGTCGATGGGGAACCCGAGGGGCCCGAGCTGGCGCAGCCGCTTCTCCGTGCCGTACAGGTTCCCCCGGTGCGACGCGCAGTAGAACTGGTTCGTGAGCGGCGTGCCGACCTCGAGGAAGGTGAGTCGGTCCGACAGGCCGGGCACGACCTCGTCGACACAGGACAGCATCCGCCGGGCGAGCTCGTCCTTGAGCGCGAGGTACTCGGGAGGGCGGGTGTCGTGGTCGGACTCGGCGAAGGGGGCGAACGCCTCCCACGACACGAAGCTGAAGACCTCCATGGTCTCCATCCCCCGCTTGCGCTTGGACGGGTCCTTGCACGTGGTGCACGTGAGGAAGATGCCGGGGACCTCCCCCGAGGCCAGCGGATCCGCGGAGCGGGCATAGCGGTACGTGGCGTCGACGTCGGGCGTGCGCACGTACCAGCGGTTGCCCGAGTCGAGCCCGGCGGCGCGGGCATCGATGTCGGCGGCCATGAACAGCGAGATCGCGCTGACGCTGTACGAGCTCCCGTCGCGGCGGCGGGCGAGCCCGCGCGGCACGTCGGAGGGATCCAGGAGCTGCCCGAAGGTCATGGCGGGATCAGCGTTGGAGATGATGTGGCGGGCCCGGATCTCGGAGCCGTCCGCCAGCCGCACGCCGATCGCCCTGCCGCGCTCGGTGAGAATGCGGGAGACCTGCGCGCGGACCTGGATGTCGCCGCCGTGACGGCGGAGGGCCTTGATGAAGGCCTTGGGCAGCGCGCGCGCGCCACCCTTCGGGTAGTAGGCGCCGTCGAAGTAGTGCGCGAGCACGGCGGCGTGCAGCACCATCGGGCACTGATCCGTCGACATCCCGTGGTCGCCTGCCTGTACGGACAGGATGGTGCGGAGCGTGGGATCGCGGATGAAGCGCTCCAGGACCTGCTTGACCGAGCGGAACCCGAAGCGGACGAGCGTGGGGCAGCGCAGCGGCAGGGACAGGGCGGAGAGGGGCCCGCGGATCTTGAGCTCTTGATGAAGCTCTCGGCTCAGGTCCGCCACGATCTGGACGAACCTGCGGATACCCTTGGCCTCCGACGGGAATCGATCGATCAGGCGGTCGACGAAGCGGTCGCGGCCCTTGGGGATGGCGAACCGCTCCTGACCGACCTGCACCTTGTCGTACCCGTCGGGGTCGAGCTCGAGGAACACGAGATCGTCGGCGACCCCCAGCCCCTCGTAGACGCCGCGGAGCCGGCCCCCGGGCCCGAGGTCGCCGATGTAGTGGACCCCGGGACTGAAGCTGTACCCGCCGAGGTCGAAGCTGTGGCACCACCCGCCGGGCAGGTAGTGCTGCTCGAGCACGAGCACCCGCTGCCCGGCGATGGCCATCGCGAGCGCCGCGGTGAGGCCCCCAGCGCCCGATCCGATCACGACTGCATCGACGTCCGTCACGCGGGACCTCCACCGGCCCCCGCTATCTACCCGGGGACCCCGGCGCCGCCGCGCGGGCTACTTGATGAAGCTGACCTCGCTGATGCAGGCGTCGTTGTACTCGGAGCCTGCGCGCACCTCGTCGATCCGGAGCTTGACCTTGCTGGTCTTCTGGGGGGACGACGGCCGCAGCGGCTGGGGGAGCGGGAAGTCCTTGAGCGGGAACTGCTGGGTGTGCCCGTTGCCGAAGTCCACGGTCAGCTTCGTGGTGGCGTTGCCCTTCTTGAAGATGTCGAGGCCCGCGCACATTCCGGCGCAGACCTTGAGCTGCAACAGCGTGACGGCGCTGCCGAGATCGAACTCGATCCACTCGCCCACGCCGTCACCCTCCTTGTTGCCCTCGCACCACATCGTGTCCTTCACGCCGTCGTAGGCGTAGATGGGCTCGTAGGCACCAGAGTTGTCGCTCGGGTAGGTCGTGGACGCCGTGGCCGAGGCGGGGACGACTTCCTTGCCGGTCGAGTCGTCGAACACCTGGAGCTCGGAGATCGCCGTGTCGGGGAAGGCGCTCCCCGAGTGCAGCGAGTTGAACTTCAGGCGGATCTTGGAGGTGGCCTTCGGCGACTTCGGCTTGAAGCTCTGCCACTGCCACTCGTCGGCCAGGGTCCAGATGTCCGTGGACCCATCGGACCAGCGGACCTCGACCTCGGCGGGACGGTTGGCCTTGGTCCAGTGGTCGCCGCTCGTCCAGTCCCCCGCGAGCATCCGGACCTCGGTGACCTGGTGCTCATCGCCGAGGTCCACCTCGATCCAGGAGCCCACCCCGTTGCCCGAGTCGCCCTCGAACCACGGCGGGGTGCTCTTGCCGTCCTTCACGTTGTCGTGGTGGTAGGCGACGCCGTTCTCGTTGTAGTAGGACTTGGACTCTACTCCCACGATCTTGACCTGGGCGGCCTGAACGTTCGGAAGCAGCGCGATCGACAGCAGCGTCATGGACGGTCCTCCTCGGCAGCCCCTCTTACCTCTGTGCAGCTCGTACGCACATCGGGGGGTGCCAGCTCAGCCGGCCAACCCGTCGGTCCCCCCGCGCCTTCCCCGGGGCCCTGCGCGGCCTCTCAGAGGCGCCGGAGCCGCACCTCGGTCACGCAGTGGTTGCTGCCCTTGCGGAGGATGAGGGTGGCGCGTTCCCGCGTGGGGGCGATGTTCTCGACCAGGTTGCGCTCGTTGATGGTGGTCCAGATCTCGAGGGCGCGGCGGTCTGCCGCCTCGTCGGTCAGGGAGGCGTAACGGTGGAAATAGTTGTCGGGATCCCGGAAGGCGGTGTCGCGGAGCTTCCGGAAGCGCTGCACGTACCAACGCCGGAGATCGGGCAGCGAAGCGTCGAGGTAGATCGAGAAGTCAAAAAAGTCTGACACGAATGCGGTGCCGGTGCCCGACTGGAGGACGTTGAGCCCCTCCACCACGACCACGTCGGGCTCGTCGACGACTGCGCGCCGCCGGTCCACCACGTCGTACAGCTTGTGGGAGTACAGCGGGTGCTCGACCTTGGCGGCGCCTGACTTGAGCGCGCTCACGAACCGGAGCAGCGCACCCCGATCGTAGGACTCGGGGAACCCCTTGCGCTGCATGAGCCCGCGCCTTGCGAGCTCTTCGTTGGAGTGCAGGAAGCCGTCGGTCGTGACGAGGGACACCCGAGGATGATGAGGCCACCGGGCCAGCAGCGTGGTCAGCACGCGCGCGAAGGTGCTCTTGCCCACGGCGACGCTCCCCGCGAGCCCGATCACGAACGGCACCCGCGGCCCGCGCTCTCCGAGGAAGTGCCGGGTGGCATCGTGCAGCTGCGTGAGGCCCTGCGCCCACAGGTTGAGCAACCGCGAGAGCGGCAGATAGATCTTTTCCACCTCGTCCAGATCGAGGGGCACATTCAGGCCCCGGAGCTCCTGAATGTCTCCCTCGTCGAGGGTGAGTGGGGTGTCCTTGCGAAGCGCGGACCACGTCTCGCGGTCGAAGGTCCGCCAAGGGGTAGGCGCGTGAATGACTGGCTCTCCTCGAGGCGCGAGTCTATCTCGTGGCTCGCCCTGCGGGAACCATCCCCCGCCCCGAGGTCGACGACGCAGCGCGCGACGACGCGTGGACACCCAGGGAGCTACCCCGCCCCCTTTGCGCCGGCCGGGGGCGATTGCGCGCGCATTGCTTGACAAGCCAGAGTCGGGACATAAGACTGTGATCCCGGAGCAGGGGTGAACTCGCCCTGTTCCAACTCGTTCCTGGTATCCGTCGTCCTGGCGGGTGCTCATCCCGGTCTTCGGCGGGCAAGGCGTGTCGCCATGCCCGGCCCCGTCCCGCACGGGGAACATGCCGCAACACTGCAAAGCGTGCCCACGCTGACGCGCGCACCGCTGATGGTGTCGCCGCGCCGACGAGTGAGAGGGCTATGGTCATGGCTCGCTGAATGGCGATCAACCCGACCAATCCGGTCATTGTACAGGGTGATGGCAAGGTGCTGCTGGAGACGCAGCACCCACAGTTTGACCAGGCGCGTGACTTTCTCGCCCGGTTCGCCGAGCTCGAAGCCTCACCCGAGCTTCTTCACACCTATCGAATCACACCCCTCTCGCTGTGGAATGCGGCGAGCGCGGGGATGGGTCGTGACGAGATCGTGAACACCCTCCGGGAGCTGTCGAAGTTCGACCTGCCGGAGGAGGTGCTGCAGACGATCGACGACACGATCAGTCGATACGGGCTCGTGCGTCTGGCGCCGCATCCAGAGGATCCGCGGCAGTTCATTCGTGTCGAGTTTGAAACGCTCTTCGTCAAGAAAAAGGTCTCGCAGACCGCCGCCGGCGACGAGCTCCTGCAGCCCGACGGCCGGCGGGAGATGAAGATCGACGCAGGTATGAGGGGCATCTTCAAGCAGCGACTGCTGCAGGAGCGCTGGCCGGTCGAGGATCTGGCCGGCTTCAATGAGGGGGATCCCCTGTCTTTCGAGCTGCGCTCGGAGATGCGGGAGTCCGGCAAGCCGTTCGCGGTTCGCGAGTATCAGCAGCGTGCCGTCGACCGCTGGTACGACGAAGGCCGGCCCGCGGGGGGGCATGGCGTGGTCGTGCTCCCGTGTGGGGCGGGCAAGACGATCGTCTCGATGGCCGCAATGGCGCGCATCCAGCAACACACGTTGATTGTCTGCAACAATCAGACCGCAGTGGACCAGTGGGTCCGCGAGCTCCTCGACAAGACGACGCTCCGGGAGGACCAGGTCGGCGTCTACTCGGGAACCGCGAAGCGGATCGCGCCCGTCACCGTGGCGACCTACCAGGTCCTGACCTGGCGTCGGAGCAAGAAGCACGACTACGAGCACCTGCATCTGTTTCGGGACCACAACTGGGGCCTGCTCGTCTACGACGAGGTGCACCTCCTGCCGGCGCCGGTGTTCGGCGCCACCGCCGAGCTCCAGGGCTGCCGGCGGCTGGGGGTCACCGCCACGTTGGTGCGCGAGGATGGTCGCGAAGGAGACGTGTTCTCGCTGGTGGGTCCCAAGCGGTTCGATCTGCCCTGGCAGCTGCTCGAGAAGCAGGGGTTCGTGGCCGAGGCTTTGTGTCACGAGGTCCGGGTTCCGTTCTCGGGCAAGGCGCGCCAGCGCTACGAGCGCGCCAACGAGACCGAGAAGTTCCGCCTCGCGAGTGAGAACCCGGCCAAGCTCGAGGCGGTGCACGACCTCGTCGCCCGGCATCCCGAGGACCACATCCTGATCATCGGGACCTACCTGTCGCAGCTGAAGCGGCTGTCGAAGGACCTGGGCGCGCCGCTGATCACCGGGGAGACCCCGCACCGCGAGCGCGAGCGGCTCTATCGGCAGTTTCGCGACGGCACGTTGAAGGTGCTGGTGGTGAGCAAGGTCGCGAACTTCGCGATCGACCTTCCCGATGCATCGGTGGCCATCCAGGTGTCGGGCTCGTTCGGCTCCCGCCAGGAAGAGGCCCAGCGGCTCGGGCGGATCCTGCGACCAAAAGAGCGCGAGGCGTACTTCTACACCGTGGTCACGGATGACTCGAAGGAGCAGCAGTTCGCCATGAAGCGGCAGCTGTTCCTCACGGAGCAGGGGTACCGTTACCACATCGAGGACTACGTGGCGGCGAAGTAGCACGTCTGAAGTGCAGCGACCGCGACACGCGAGGTAAGCGACCTATGGCGGAAGACGTCGAGTCGAAGACGGGCGGCGGAGGCGAGCCGGGCTCCGGCGGGAAGCGCCGGCGCCGGAGGCGGCGCCGTCGTCGCGGGGGCGGGGGCTCGGGGAGCAGCGGCAACGATCGTCGCTCGAGCAGCAACGGCATCCCCGACGACGTGCTCGTGGCGTCGGACAGCGGCCCGTCAGCCGGGGCCGGGGGCGGGGCCGGGCGGCGGGGCCGCCGCTCGGTCGAGGTGTCGGGAACCCCGGTGTCCATGCCGTCCTCGGGCCGAAACCCCTACCGCAAGCGCTCCACCCGGGCGCGCCGCACCGCGCCGGGGTCGGCCTCCACCCGCCGGCGCCGACTGAGCCGCGGCGAGATCGACGAGCTGACCGCCTGGGTGTCCCGGATGCCCGACCCCGTGGTCGCGTCGCTGTACCGCGGGCTCGGCGGCCAGCCCGAGCGCGTCGCGAGCCGCTCCCGGATGGTCCAGCTCACGGTTCGGGCCCTCGCCCAGGGCACTCGCCTCGGCATGCTCCTCAAGGGTCTCCACGAGCGAGACCGCAAGGCCCTGGCCGCGCTCCTCCAGGCGGGAGGCCTCGGGCACGCCGACGAGCTGCATCGCGAGCTGCAGCTGTCCTACGGGGGCCACGAGCGAGAGTGGCAGAAGGTCATGGTCAACCTCGCGAACAAGGGGATCGTGACTGCCTCGGCGGAGATCGACGGCGAGTTCTTCTACGCCATTCCCGATCCGGTCGTCGACGGGTTGCTGCCGGAGCTTCAGGAGGAGCTCACGCTGCCCACGTTCTCTCACCCCGACGTGCGGGTGATGGACGCGAAGCCCTTCTGCCCGCCGCTTCACTTCTCGATCACGACGCTGGCCACCTACATCGACCAGCACGGCCCGCGGTACACGCAGCGGCGCGAGATCTACCGGCACGACCAGGAGGCGATGGACGAGTTCTTCTCGCAGCTGTGGTCGGCCGACTCCGAGCTGTTCACCTTCCACCTGCAGTTCCTCATGATGCACAACATGGTCGAGCTGCGCGGCGAGTACCTCGCGCTCAACCGTGAGGTGCTCGAGGAGTGGCTGCAGCTCGAGGCCGAAGACCAGCGCGACCTGCTCTTCCGCGCGCTCGACGAGCGCTTTCCGCTCGCCGAGTGGGTGCTCTGGACCATCCATGCCACCACCAAGGAGTCCTGGGAGCAGACCAACGAAGGGGAGTCCGGGGGCGACTGGGTGGCCGAGCGGCCGCTGGTCGCGCTCTACCGGCGGTGGAAGCGCGGGGAGGACTGGCGCGACCGCTTCAAGCGCGGCCAGTACGCCAACGTCCGAGGCCACGAGCGGGAGAGCTTCTCGTTCTCGCCGCTCGTGCAGGCTGGAATCCTCGAGATGGGCCAGTGGGGGCAGGAGAAGTTCTACCGGCTGTCGCCGCGCGGCCGGCAGCTCCTCGAGCCGGCGTCGTCAGACGGATTCGAGCAGTTCTACCTGACGCCCTCGTTCGAGGTCATGGCCCCCGCCGGGCTCGCTCCCATCCTTCTGTTCCGTATCGGCGAGCTCGCCGAGGTCATCCGCTGTGACCGGGTCAACACCTACAAGATCACCGAGCCCAGCATCGAGCGGGCGCTCGAGCAGGGGTGGCGCCGCGACGACGTCCTGCAGTTCCTGCGGGACAACAGCCAGATCGGGCTTCCCGACAACGTCGAGCAGACGCTCAAGGGGTGGATCGGGCACCGCGGCGACGTCGAGTTCCACGAGGCCACGCTCCTGACCGTGCACCGCTCGCAGATCCGCCGGCTCGAGACCCACAAGAAGATCAAGCCGTACATCCTGCACCGCTTCGCGCCCGGGCTCTATGCGGTCGACCGCACCCGGCTGCCCGAGATCCGGGCGGTCCTCGAGGAGTGCAAGTTCTCCCCCACGAAGGACACGCGGCAGTACCCGGGAGACCCCGAGCAGGTGGAGGCCCGCAACGCGCTGCACCGGATGGTGAACGAGGCGCGGGCAGCGGCGATCGAGCCCACGCAGCGAGGGCAGTCGCTGCTGTCACCCGAGGACCTCCAGCCCGTCCCGGGCGCTCGGGTGGCCAAGAGTCCCTCGGGCGGCGGCAAGCGGCAGGAGCCCGAGCCTCCGCCGGAGGTCACGGTCGACGAGGTGCGGCAGCTCGTCGATCTCGCGATGTCCGAGGAGCTCGACCTCGACATGGTCTACGTCGCCAAGACGGGCCAGCGCCTCGGCATGCGGGTCCAGCCCGAGCGGCTGGCGTTCAAGTCGGCCAGCCCGGTGCTCGTGGGCCTGGACCTCTCCGAGGAGGAGCGGCGTACCTTCGTGCTCGACCGGATCGAGCGCCTGCGGGTGATCGACGACGAAGAGGAGGCGGAGGACGAGCCGGAGAAGGTGCCCGAGCCTGTCGATGACTGACCGAGAGGCGACCTTCGAGCACGCCATGGCCGAGCTGGAGGAGCGGGTCCGGCAGCTCGAGGGAGGCGATCTGTCCCTCGAGGACTCGCTTCGGCTCTACGAGGAGGGCATGGCGCTGGCCGAGCGGTGCCATCGAGAGCTCGAGGCCGCGGAGCAGCGCGTGGTTCAGCTGGTACGGGGCCAGCAGGGGGTGGAGGAGCGAGCCCTCCCGGATGTCGGCGAGGGCTCGGAGTAGCCCTGGTTACTCGCCGGAGGACTCGGTGTCGTCGAGCATGTCGACCGTCACTCCGGAGGCCTCCCGGCGGCTCGCGAGGAACCGCTCGAACGCGTCGTCGGTGACGCCGAGCAGCCGCGATGCCATCAGCACGAGGCTGCCCTCTCCCAGCCGGAACACGTCGTCGGCTACCGCCGCGTCGAAGGCCTTGTGGAGCAGGGCGTGCTTGGCGCCCATCGACAGCTCCCGAGGGAGGACGGTGAGCGCCTCGACCGCCGCCTCCTGCAAGCGGGCCGTGCGCGCGCCCGTCTCGTCGACGAAGCCTCGCTCCCGAAGCTGGGCCTCCGGGAACGCCCGGGCCACGAACGAGGCCTCCGCCTCCGTCGTGACGTCGTCGGCGCGCACCACGAGGTCGACGACGTGCACCAAGAACGCGAGCTCGAGATCTTCCAGGGGCCAGTTCGCCATCCCGTGCCTCCACCGTCGGAGCTTACCCTCGCCGGCCCGGCGGCGACCCCCCTTGGTCTGACGTTGATTTCACACCAGGCGGGGGTCGCACGGCAACTCGAGCGTAAGGTCCGGACAACGACCGCGTTGTGGCCCGTCCGGCCGGAGACCCGGCCGCGACGATGGAACCGAGGACCCCAACCCGGGTTAGCATGGGGGGCTGCTGCTCCCCGCGACCAGGAACGCCGAACGGAGGCCGGCCGTGTTCGACAATATCGGCAAGAACCCCGACGAAGAGGCCAACAAGCGGAGCCTGCAGTCCCTGCTCATCACGGTGGGCGTACTGGGCACGGTCATCGGCGCGAGCATCTTCGCCGCCGTCCGCACCGTGCAGGAGATTGTGGCCGACGACACCGAAGTCGAGATGGTCGAGGTCATGATCGACGAGATCAGCGAGGACCTCTCCCCACCCCCGCCTCCTCCGCCCCCTCCCGGCCCTGCCGAGGAAGAGGAGGAAGAGGAAGAGGAGGAAGAAGACGAGCCCGACGAGCTCAACGAGGAGATCCAGGAGCTCGAGGAGGAGGTCAAGGAGGAGATCAAGGAGCAGGAGAAGCCCAAGGGCGAGGCCGGCGGTGAGGAAGGCGGCGTCGAGGGCGGGGTGGTCGGCGGCGTCGTGGGGGGCGTCGAGGGCGGCGTGCTCGGCGGCACGGGTACCGGCGTGCGGCGCTTCCATCACTCCGAGCTGGAGGTGAAGCGTCGGAAGAACCCAATCTATCCCGACGCTGCGAAGGCCCTGAACCTCGGGGATCAGCGGTGCAAGGTCCGGGTCCTGATCGACGAGAGCGGGGTGCCCTACGAGGTCAGGGTCGAGGGGTGCCCGCAGGCGTTCCACACTGCGACCAAAGAGGCGATCCTCAGCTGGCGGTGGTACCCGCCGAGAGATGGTCGCGCCAAGGTCAAGGCCGCTACTACCATCGGGGTCACTTACAAGTTGAAGTGAACATCCGGGCCCGCCGGGTGACGGGAGGGTTCGGGCCTGCTACACAGCGACCTCCCCGCCGTCGTCACCGCGGGTAATCCACTTGGAGAACGCATGTTGCTGCTGCTGCTGGAAGGGCTCGCCCATGCACAGGAAGAGGCCGAGGTTGGCTTCACCCTGGTGGAGATCTGGGAACACTCCGGGTTCATCGCCCGCGCCGTGATCATCACCCTGATCCTCATGTTCGTGGCTACCCTCGTGGTGATGGTGGAGCGGCTCCTGGCCTTCCGGCGAGCGCGGGCCCACTCCATGCGGCTCGCGAGCGAGATTCGCACGCCCCTCCTCGAGGGAGATGTCGGAGCCGCCCTGAACGTCTCGAAGGACGAGCAGTTCAAGTCCGGCTACCTCACGTCGCTCCTGCGGGCGGGGCTCGCGGAGCTCGAGGGAGGGGTGAACGCCACCAAGGTCGAGAACGCGCGGCGAGCGGTCGAGAAGTCGCATGCCGAGGAGCTCGCGAAGCTGCAGCGAGGCATGACGATCCTCGCCACCACCGGGTCCACCGCCCCGTTCGTCGGGCTGTTCGGGACCACGTTCGGCGTCATCAACGCGTTCCAGGGCATGGCCGAGGCAGGCTCTGGCCTCGCCTCCATCTCGGCCGGGATCTCCGAGGCCCTTATCACCACCGGGGTCGGCATCGGCGTGGCCGTGTGGGGCGTGTGGCTGTTCAACTACTTCAACCAGCGCATCGCGAAGGTCGGAGACGAGCTGAACAGCTCCGAGGCCGACTTCCTGATGTGGGCCCACAAGCTCACCCAGGGCTCGCACTGACATGGGAGCGAAGCTGGGTGGCAGGGGCGGGGGTCCCATCGCGGACATCAACGTCACGCCCCTGATCGACGTCGTGCTGGTCCTGCTGGTGGTGTTCATGGTGATCACCCCGATGCTGTCGTCGGGCCTCCCCGTCGACCTGCCCATGGCCACGTCCACGATCACCGTGAACGACGCTGGGCAGCACGTGGTCGTCTCGATCACGAAGAACGGGGAGTGGGCGATCGACCAGGAGGTCCTCGAGGGAGAGGACCGCGAACCCGGCGTGCTCGTCACGAAGGTGCGCGAGGTCAAGTTCGCGGCCGCGGCGCGCGGCGAAGACAAGTTCGTGCTCGTAAAGGCCGACCGGTCGCTGCCCTATCGCGACGTGCGAGAGGTGCTGGACGCGCTCGGCGAGGCCAACTTCCCCCAGGTGCTCATCGCGGCGGGCAAGGAGAAGTAGCCATGGGCGCACAGCTCGGCTCCAGCGGCGGCTTCAGCGACATCAACATGACCCCGCTGATCGACATCGTGCTGGTGGTGCTGATCATCATGATGGTCAACATCCCGATCCAGATCGAGCAGATGGGCGTCAAGCTCCCGCGCACCACGAACAAGCCACCGCCGGACCGTCCGACCGAGCAGCTGGTGATCGCGCTGTACGACGACGATCAGGTCGCGCTCAACCGCGAGGTCATGGCGGAGGACGAGATCCAGTTCGAGCTCATGCGCCGACTGCGGCCGATGGCCGAGAAGCGCGTCTTCGTCGATGCCCACCCTGATGCGGACTACGGCCGCGTGGTCGACATGGTCGACGTGGCCTATGCCGCGGGCGCAGCCAAGGTCGGGCTCGCCAAGCTGAAGGACGAGGGGCCGAAGTCGCCGACCAGCATCCGCCAGGGCTCGGGGATGGCGCGCGGGCTGTACTTCAGCTCGCCGATCGTGGCCACCGACGGTGGCGACATCGATGCGGTGAAGGCCGACGCGGCGCTGCAGGCGCTCAAGCCCCAGCTCGTGTCGTGCTACGCGCAGCGCCTCGGGGCGCGCCCCGATCTGACCGGCACCTACAGCATCGAGGTCGAGATCGGGCCCGACGGGGCCCTGCTGTCCGAGCCCGAGGTGCGGTCGGACTCGGTCAAGGACCTCGACCTGCGGGACTGCATCAAGGCCGTGCTGCCGAAGCTCGCCTACGCGCCGCTCGGGCCGCAGAAGACGGCCGCGGTCCGGTACAGCATCCTCTTCAGCCCAGGCTGAGTCGGGCTCGCCGTGGGGCGGAAGGTACGCCTCGACCGGCTCCTGGTGGACCGGGGGCTGGCTGCGTCGCGCCACCGTGCGCGGGAGCTGATCGAGGGTGGCGACGTGCTCGTCGACGGCCTGCCGGCCACCAAGGTCGCGGCGCAGGTCGACGTCGAGCGGGGGATCACCCTTCGCGACGCCGGCCACCAGTGGGTCAGCCGCGGCGCCGGCAAGCTGCTGGGCGCGCTCGAGGCCTTCGGGGTCGATCCGTCGGGCCGAGCCTGTGCCGATCTGGGGGCGAGCACCGGAGGCTTCACCGAGGTGCTCCTGCACCGGGGGGCCCGTCGCGTGTTCGCGATCGACGTCGGGCGGGCGCTGCTCCACGAGCGGGTCGCCACCGATCCCCGGGTGGTGGTGATGGACGGCGTGAACGCTCGCCATCTGGAGGCCCTGGCGGAGCCGATCAGCCTGCTCGTCGCGGATCTGTCGTTCATCTCCCTGCGCAAGGTGCTCCCCGCGGTGGCGCGGCTCCTCGCGGCGGGCGGCGACGCGGTGGTGCTGGTCAAGCCGCAGTTCGAGGTCGGGCGCGAGAAGGTGGGCAGCGGCGGCCGGGTGCGGGAGGAGGGGGACCGGGAGCAGGCGATCGCGGAGGTCGCGGACGCCTGCCGGGAGGCCGGGTTCGAGGTCCGGGGCAGCGTGGACTCGTCGGTGCCGGGCGCGCGCTCGGGCAACGTGGAGCACTTCCTCCTGCTGCACAAGCCCGCGCCCGCCGCGTGACGCCGTGCTAGGGAGGGGCATGCCGTGGACACGCTGGCTGCTCCTGGGCGCATCGCTGGCCGGCTGCACGTTTGTCACGCGCGCCGAGTACGAGGCGCAGCTGCTCCAGCGAGACGAGGATCGCGACGGGTACACCATCGCCGCCGGGGACTGCGACGACCGCGATCCGAGCGTGCACCCCGATCGCGCGGACGTGCCGTACGACGGCATCGACAACGACTGCGCGAGCGACGGAGACCTCGTCGACGTAGACGGGGACGGCTTCGCCGCCCAGCAGGCGGGGGGCGACGACTGCCGCGACGACGACCCCGAGATCCGGCCTGGGGCGACCGATCCCCCCTACGACGGGGTGGACACCGACTGCGGCGCCGACAACGACTTCGATGCCGACCGTGACCAGTTCATGCCCGGGGACATCCCCCCCTCCGAGGTCGCGGCCTACAAGGCGGCGTGGTCCGCCACGTTCCCCGAGCGGTATGGCGACTGCGACGATCTCGATCCCCTGGCCTACCCGGGGGCACCCGGGGAGGTTCCCTACGACGGGGTCGACACCGACTGCGACGGCGCCAACGACTTCGATGCCGACGGCGACGGCGTGCCCTTCGTGGAAGGGAGCGGCGGCGACTGCCTGGACGCGCCGGTGTTCGGCATCAACGCGAAGCCCGAGGACGTCTATCCCGCCTGGGAGGGCCGCCCGGCGGCGCCCGATGCTCCCTACGACGGCGTCGACAGCGACTGTGCGCGCGACAACGACTTCGACGTCGATGGCGACGGCTTCGTGCTGTCTGGCAGCTTCGTCGCCTACCTCGAGTACGAGGAGCGCTACGGGCTCGAGCTCGACGCCGAGCCCGAGGACTGCAACGACGACGACGCGCGGATGTACCCCGGCGCGCTCGAGATCCTCGGCGACGCGCTGGATCACGACTGTGACCGGCGAGACAACGGCACCGACTTCGTCGAGCTCGGCTTCTCGTGGTCCCGGCCCCGGGCCGTGCGCATCCGGCCGATCCAGGATCACCTCGTGCTGTCGCTGATCGCCGACGAGCTCGACGACGGGCTCAACAACCTCGACAACGTGGTGTCGGCGATCGTCTTCCCTCGCGCGATCCAGCCGGGAGATGCGCCCGTGCAGACCCTCACCGCGGTCGGGCCCGACCCCTCGGAGGCGCTCGACGACGGAGCCGCAGTCGTGGCCCAGGGGGCCGGCTTCGCCGTCGCGAGCGTCGACGCCAGGGCCGGCGGCCGCACGCTCACGGTGCTCCAGGACGTGGAGTACGACGGCGTCGACTTCGTGCTCGGGCCGGCGAGCACGCGGCTGCACGAGGGGGGGGCGTTCGGCGCGTCCGCGGTGGACCTCGTCGACACCGGCACCGACCGGCTCGTGTGGAGCTGCGGGGGAAGCGCGCTTCAGGTCTCCCGCGGCGCCGATCTGGTGACCGCCACCGCCGCCCTCGGCCTGTCCGCCTCCACCTGCTTCGCGGATCGGGGCGGCCTCTCGGCGACGGCCTGCGGCTCCGCGGGCTGCGAGACCTGGGCCTACGACGTCGCGAAGGGCGCGCTGCTTCCCGCCACGGAGGCCCCCTGGGCGGGGCGCAGCTTCACCCAGGTGCGGCGGCAGGGGTCGTTGCTCGCCGCCATCGACAGCGAAGACCGGGCCGCGGTGCTGGACGGCCTGCTCGAGGTCGACGTGCCGGGCGGGACCCGCGCGTTCGACGCCGTGGAGGAGGGAGGCGACTGGTTCTACGGGCTGATCCGGTCGCGCAGCGACCGCAACGACCTCCGGATCGGGTGGGGCCCGGCGGGGGGCCCGCTCGACACCAACACCTTGCGGGTGCTGCCGACCCGGGGCGACCTCAACCCGATCGACGTCGCGATCACCGCGGCCGACGATCGGGTGGTGCTAGTCGTGGTGCTCAAAGACGTGGACACGCCCCGCGCCGATGTCGTCGCCTGGGCCGCGTGGGAGTGGCGGTAGCGCGCGTCAGGTCAGTCACACACGTCGGCGTTGCACAGGAAGGTCGAGGAGGCCCCGTCGAAGTTGACGGCCCGATCCGGCCCGGCGAGCCAGATGTCGTGGGGGCCGTTGTCGTCGGTGAGCGGGGTGCCCCACGCTACCCCGCGACAGTCGAGCTCGGCGTCTTCTTCCGCCTCGAGGAACGCCCCGCCGCCCACCCCCGCAGTGTTGTTGATCACCGTGGACGTGCCGCTCAGGGTGACGTGCAGCGACGCCCGATCGGTGACCGTGAACAGCGACGCGCCGTCGGCCGAGGCGATCACAGCAGGTGCCGTGGGGACGGATCCGTTGACCGTGAGCGACTGGGCCCCGGTCAACGCCACGGTCGCGAGCGCCTCCGGGACCTCGCCAGGCGGGCACACCGCCACCGGCGGCGAGGGGACCTCCGCCAGGGCCGCGTCGATCGCCGCCTGCAGGCTGCGGTAGCCGGTAGCCCCGACGGAGGCCGCCAGCCCGTTGTCGACGCCGCCGTCGCAGTCGTTGTCGCGCCGATCGCACAGCTCGGGGGCGCCTGGGAACACCGTGGCGTCCCCATCGTCACAGTCGTCTGCGGCGACGACCCCATCTTCGTCTTCGTCGACAGGCGCGGCAGGGGCCCCCGTGCCGGACGCCGGCGGGCTGTCCACGGGCCCCTTCGAGCCGTCGGCGATCTGCTGGCGCACCGGATCCGGGACCCCGCACGCACCCACGAACAAGACACATACGACCGGTCTGAGCATAGGCCCTCCGTTCCTGGACGACCATAGACGGGCCGGCAAGCAACGAGAAGCCGGACCTCACCGATTCGGCGGCGTCTCCGCGGCGTCCACGGTGCCCTCGCCCGGCGCCGCGGGATCGCCCCACAGGCTGAGCTGGAGCTCCGCCGCGAGCCCCTGGTCATCGACCGCCTGGACGAGGATCGGGTTGTCGCCAGGGAGCAGCCGCACCTCCGGCCGGAGGAACGCGCGGCCCGGGTGAGCCCCCGTCCAGGCCACCTTCTCGCCGTTGACCCAGATGACCACGTGATCGAGCCGGCGGTCGTCGGTGACGGTGACCGGCAGCGCGACCTCGCCGGCCGGTGCCGTGAGGCCCGGGGTGCGCACCCGGATTCGGGGCGCCTCCAGCACGATCCGATCGCCGGTGGTGGGCAGCGGCAGGTGCCAGGTGGCCGGCTGCGGGAAGGCGGCCGTCGACAGCACGAGATCGAGCGGGGCCACGAGCGGGACGGAGGGGGTGAGCTCCATCGCGAGCGCCACGTCACCGGCCCCGCGGGCCGACAGCACCGCGAGCCGCGACCGCCGCTCGAGCAAGGCCACGCCGTCGCCGCGAGGCTCGTCGAGCGCGACCTCCAGGCCCGCCAGAGGCTGCGGCGACAGGTTGTGGATTCGGAGCTGGGCCTCCTTCACCGCATGGCCGTGGGGGCCTCGCGCGCCTGGCCGCGGAGCGAGGCGCGCCTCCACCCGCAGGGTGGGCCCGTCCGGCGTGCGCGACACGAGGCGGGACCGGCCCGCCTGACGATAGGGCACGCCCTCGGCCGTGACCATGAGGTCGGCTTCGTCGAGGCGTGCGTGCACCCCTGGCGGGAGCTCGACCTCCAGCTCGCCCGAGCCCGCGCCCCCGGCACGGACCCGGCCCACCGGGATCACGAGGCCGTGCCACCAGGGGGCGCTCGGGCAGGAGACGGTCACCCGCACGCGGGCCGCGGGATGGGCGCCGGTGTTGGAGACGGCGGCGCGCAGACGGTAGCGGCGCGCATCGAGCGGAGTGGCGTGGACGGACGCGACCAGATCGTCGAGCCCCGGGGGCGGCGAGGGAGTCGTGGACCAGTCGGTGCCCCGCGTGCGCATCGCCTCGACGAGGCGCTCCTCTTCGGCCGAGCGCAGCAGCGTGGCGTGCTGATCGAGCGCCGCCACGAGGTCGGGGCGCTGTGCGCTGTGGGTGGTCAGGAGCGCCCGCCGGGCGAGCTCGAGCGGAACGTCTGCCTCGTGGTGGCGGCCCCGCCACCCGGGGCGCTCGATCACGTGCGGAAGCTGGACCGCGCCGGCGGGAGCCTCGAGCCCCCCCTTCCAGCCCGGGAAGTGCGCTCCGGTGCCGTCAAGCGTGACCGGGTCGACCCAGACGTCGGGGGTCAGCCCGCCAGGCCCGATCCGTCGCTCGTGAGGGAGCACGTACTCCGCGACGGTGAGCTTGAGGTGGACCCCCGCCGAGATCGGCAGCGACTTCTGGACGGTGCCCTTGCCGTACGTGCGGGTGCCGACCAAGGCGGTGCGGTCGTGGGCGAGCAGGATCCCGGCGATGATCTCGGAGCCCGACGCGGTCCGCTCGTCGACCACCACCACGACGGGGACGTCGAGATCCAGGCGGCTCGGGATGGCGCGCATCTCCCGCTCGAGGTTCTGGACCGGGCCGCCTCCGGGCCCCGATGTGCGGAGGAGCAGGCCCGCGTCG
>CAYMSU010000039.1:0-21081 GCA_964393165.1 uncultured Enterobacteriaceae bacterium | reverse complement strand
TGGTCGAGCAGCGCGACCGCGCGGGCCTCGACCACCGACGCGATCTGCTCGTCGCTCTCGTCGAAGAGCACGGCGAGGATGGCGGGAGCGTCGACCAGGGGGACGGCGGCGAGGACCGCCCAGCGGTGGACCTCCTCATCGGCCGAGGTGCAGGCCACGACCTCGAGCAGCGCATCGCGGGCCGCCGGCGAGCCGATCTCCTGCAGCGCGAGGACCGCCCGCCCCTGGCGCGCCGGCGGAGGGGCGCACCCCGCCGCCTGCAGGACCGCCACGGCCTCGTCGCCCTGGGCGACGAGCGACCGGTACGCGGCCTCCGTGTCGAGCTGGCGAACGAGCTCTCCGGGCGGGGTGGCGGTCGCGGGCACGGCTGCGAGGCCGAGGATGGCGAGGGTGCCGAGCAGCGCGCGGGTCATCATGTCTCCCCCCGTCGGTTGGACCCCGACAGCGGCTCGCGGTTCCCTCCACGTTACCATCCCGGCGAGGCCACCCGGGGCTTCTTCAGGGCGCGGGACGCGCCGGCGCCAGCGCCCGCCGGGCCTCGTCGAGCGCCACGGCGCGAGCCTCCGCCGTCTGCCGTCCCGCATCCGCCAGCCGCCCCAGCTCGCGGCCCACGCGGGCGAGCTGCACGGGGCTCAGCCGGCCTCGCGGCAGGCTCAGGCACAGGTCGTCGAGCTCCACGAACAGGTTCCGGCCCTGCACGTACACCGCGCGTACGTCCGCGAGGTCCACGCGGATGGTTCGGCCGCCCAGCGACACCTGGAGCCCGTGCCCCCGCACCTCCAGCTGCCATCCCCGGCGCGGCGCGAGCCCGGCGACCGCGCGGACCAGCCACACCCCCGCCGCGAGGCTCACGTAGACCAGGAGCACCGGCAACAAGAGCACCGCGAGTCCCTCGTGGCCCACCCGGAGCGCGGGGAGGCCAGGGACCCCGGATGGCCAGCGCGGTCCGCTCCGCCCCTCGATCCGAAATCCCTCCGCGGTCCACACGAACCCTGGGAGATCGCGTCGGTGCGCCAGCTCCGTCGACGCCCAGGGCGGGTCGGTCAAGGCTCCTCCGTGCCCCGCTCAACGGCCCACCCCCGTCGACTTTGCATCGGTTACTACCCCCGCCGTCTTCGCCGACGTGGAGTGCACGATGACTCGCCATCTCGCAGTTGCCTCGCTCGCAAGCTCCCTCTTCGCCTGCACCGACGCCACCGACGACGTGATGGAGGTCTCGGTGCGTCGCCTGGCCGATGGCAAGGCGGCCGCGGACTTCGAGTCCGCACGAGACGCCTACCTCGACCTGCTGCAAGACGAGCGGAGCGTGCTCGTGCACCGCGAGCTCGAGGCCGTGGTCGACCTCGACGCAGGCGTGCCGCCGGCGCCTGCCGTGTACGTCGGGCTCACCCAGTTCGAGACGCTCGAGGACTTCGATTCCGTCAACGCCGAGCTCGGCGATACCTCCGAGGCCGATGCGTTCTTCGGGCAGTTCTCGGCCGAGGTGTTCACGGCCGTGCAGCCACTGTTCGAGAACGAGGTCCTCGATCTCGAGGGGCTCGCCACCGGCGGCGAGGTCGTGGAGGTCGCGGTGCGCGACCTGTCGACCTACGACAGCTTCGACGAGGATGCCTTCGATGCCGCGGAGGAGGCCTACCTCACCGAGCTGCTGCAGCAGCCGGGCTTCGTCCAGGAGTACCGCTACGTCTCCGTCACCGACGACGCGCTCGTCGTGAGCCTCGTGGTGTTCGAGGACCAGGCCACCTACGAGGCGGCCACCGGCAAGGTGGTGAAGGGCAAGAAGGGAACCGCCTTCCTCACGGACTACCCCGCCACCACGGCGTACCTGACCGAGCCGCGATGAAGCTGCAAGCCCCCAAGGGCACGCGCGACTTCTACCCCGAGGAGATGGCCTGGCGTCGGCACCTGCACGAGGCCTGGCGCTCGGTGTCCCTGCGCCACGGCTTCGAGGAGGTCGACGGCCCGATCTTCGAGCGACTCGACCTGTACCGGATCAAGTCTGGCGAGGGCATCGTCAGCGAGCTGTTCCACTTCGAGGACCGGGGGGGCCGCGAGCTCGCGATCCGGCCCGAGTTCACGCCCACGCTGGCGCGCATGGTGGCCGCGAAGGCCGCCTCCCTCCCCCGTCCCGTCAAGTGGTTCTGCGTGCCGAACCTGTGCCGAGCGGAGCGGCCTCAGCGGGGCCGGCTGCGCGAGTTCGACCAGTGGAACATCGACATGCTCGGCCTCGACGATCCCCTGGCCGACGCCGAGGTCATCGCGGTGGCCGTCGACCTGCTGGGGGAGCTCGGCCTCACCGAGGAGCAGGTCCTCGTGCGGATCAGCCACCGCGAGGTGGTGCGCCGGATCCTCGGCTCCCTCGGCGTGGGCGACGAGCAGATGGGCGACGCGCTCGCGCTGCTCGACGGTCGCGCGAAGATGCCGCCCGAGGGCTTCGCCGAGAAGGCGGGGGGGCTCGGACTCGACGAGGCAGGCATCGCCAAGCTCGACGCGATCTGCCGGCAGCCGTTCCCCGTCGGCGAGGTCGACGCGCTTCGGCGCGCCGCCGAGATCGAAGATCCGCTCGAGGATCTCACCGCGCTCGACGACATGCTGGCCACATTCGGCCTCGGCGACTGGTGTGTCTACGATCTGGGCATCGTGCGCGGGCTCGCCTACTACACGGGCGTCGTGTTCGAGCTGCACGTCACCTCTGGGCAGGAGCGGGCCCTCGGCGGCGGGGGCCGCTACGACGGCCTCGTCGAGATGCTCGGGGGCCCCCCGATGTCGGCAGTGGGCTTCGGCATGGGCGATGTCGTGCTCACCAACCTGCTCGAGGACGAGGGGCTGATCCCTCCGGACCTCGGGCCTCGGCCCGACGCATTCGTGTTCGCGATCACCGACGAGGCCGCGTCCCACGTGCCGCGGATCCTCGCGGAGCTGCGGCGGGCCGGCCTGCACGCGCGGATGAGCTACAAGGCCACCCGCAAGGTCGGCAAGCTGCTGAAGGACGCACAGGGGTGCCGTGCTCGGTTCGCGGTGCTGCTCGACGAGGGAATCGCCGAGGGCCGGGCGAGCGTGAAGGCGCTGGACACCGGTGTGCAGGAGGACGTCGAGGTGGGCTCCCTGGCCGGCCACCTCCGCTAGGGGGCCCCGGAGGCGCTCACGCGAGCAGGTGCCGGAGCGTGATCACCACGAACTCCGCCGGCTTCACCGGGGCGAACCCCACCAGGATGTTCAGGCCCGTGGGATCGACCCCCGGGCCGTTGTTCGACGCGTCGCACTTCACGAAGAACGCCTCTCTCGGGCGGTGGGCGACGAACGCGCCTGCCAGGTACTGGTTCATCAGAAACGACGACACCATCGACCGGACCTTGGCCCACAGCGGATCGCCGTTCGGCTCGAACGCCACCCAGGTCGTGCCCCAGTAGATCGACTTGCGCAGGAACAGCTCCATGCGCCGCACGGCCACGTACCGGTAGTCGTGGCCGTCGTGCAGGGTGCGCGCCCCCCACGGCACCACCCCATACTGCGGGAACCGCCGGATCACGTTGATCCCCGCCTCGTTGAGCGGCCCCTGCCGGGCGTCGGTCACCTGCGTGGCGACGTCGGTGCACCCTCGCAGCACCGCTCGGATGCCCGCGGGCGACCGATGCACGCCCTGCTCGCGATCCACCTGGGCGTACAGCCCCGCCAGGAACCCCGATGGCGGCGCGAGGCCGCCGCCCTCGACGGCCAGCCAGGGCCAGTACAGCGCCACCAGGCTGGGCGTGCCCAGCTGGGCCCGGTAGGCCTGCACCGCTGCCACCTCGTCGTCGTCGCCCGGCGGCGGCCCGTCCACCACGAGCACGAGCTGGTGGTGGGCCTCCACCCAGGCGATCACCTGCTGCAGCACCTCCGGATCGGTGAGCCCCGGCACCGCGAGGACGCTGGTCTCACCGTCGTGCTCGAGCGCCGCCAGCCCCGCGAGCACGTCGCCGGCGGACAGGCTCGCGACGCGCACGATCCGCAGCTGGCGACCGCCGTTGGCGAAGAACTGCCCCGCGGCGGCCGGAAGGAACGGCGCCGACTCGCTGGCCGTGCCGAACGCTTCCTCGAACGAGGCGAGCGACGTCACCTCGACGGCTTCGTGGTGCGGGCCGCCGTCGGCCACGCCCACGAAGCAGGTCACCGACGTCGACGCCGGCGTGATCGGGCCGGGCCCGGTCGACGACGTCTCCTCCACGTAGACACCGGGGTACTGCTTGTACGGCATGAGACCTCGCGAGGCAGAGGGTGCGGCGCGCGGCAGGTAACCTCCGCTCGTCGGCGGAGCCCCGCCGCTCGTCGGTGGACTGCGGAATCGCCGGACGCGCCGGGGCACCCTGACCGGGCACCCGGAGGTTCTCATGTGGCTCCTGCTCCTGCTCCTGCTCGCCTGCTCCGCTTTTGATCCCGACGACGCTCCTGCCGACGTCACCGCCGACACCGATCCACCGGCCGGCGGGTTCACGCCCGCGGACGTCGATCTCACCGACTGGGTCGCCGCCGGCGCCGGGTCGTGGGTCGGAGAGGCCCGCGACACGCCGCTCGGCGACCTCCCGTTCGCCCTCGACCTGGCCTTCGACGACGATGGGGATCTCACCGGCGACGTCGACAGCGGCGCGGGGTTCACGCTCGCGTTCCGCTACCATCAGGGCCCCGACGGGCGCTGGCAGCTCACCGAGGCGGGACAGATGCCCCCGTATTTCGAACAGTCCTACACGCTGCAGGCCGCATCCATCGACGGCGACCGCGTCGTCTGGGTCACCCCCGACGATCCCGACTTCCTCGTGGTTCGCGTCGACCACACCGGCGAGACGCTGCGCATGGCGGTCCGCCTCCGGGGGGAGCGTCACGCCGTGCTCGACCTCGCGGCCCGGCCCCGGTGACCGACGTTCGCCCGCGCAGCGGCCTGTGGCCGGGGCCCGACACCGGGCCGCCCCGGTGGCTCGTCGTGGGCATCCACCTCGGCGTCCCCTCCTTGCTCACGCTGCTGATGCTCCCGCTGGTCCCGCTCGGCGCCTTCATGGAGCAGTGGCTCCTCAATGCAGTGGTCACGTCGAGCATCGCCGTCTGTGTGCACCTCGCCTATGTCGTCGTCGAGCATGTGCTGCGCAGGCGCCCGGTGCGCCCCTGGGCGCGCCTGCCCTGGCACGTCGCGATCTTCGTGGGAGGCACCCTCGCCGGGTCCGAGCTCGCCACCCACGGCCTCGTGCTCCTCGTCGACCACGACGTCGCCAGCGTGCGGGCCTCGATCTTCCGGCTCACGCTGTTCGTCAGCGGCGCCGTCGGCGGCCTGATCCTGCTCGTGCACACGCTCCGTGCCCGCATCCACGCCGCCGAGCTCCGGGCCGAGCTCGCCCGCCGCGCCGCCCTGTCCGCCCAGCTCCAGGCGGTGCAGGCCCGCACCCAGCCGCACTTCCTGTTCAACAGCCTCAACGTGATCGCCGCCCTCGTCGAGGAAGATCCGCCCCGCGCCGCCCTCGTCCTCGAGCATCTGTCGGCGCTGTTCCGGTTCGCCGTCGACGCCGCCCCGCAGGCCTACGTCCCGCTGCGCGACGAGCGCGACGCGGTGCGCGACTACCTCGCGGTCGAGGCCGCCCGCTTCGGCGACCGGCTGCGCTACGACATCGACGTCCACGACGACCTCGGGCACCTCCCGGTGCCCCCCTTCGTGCTCCAGCCGCTGGTCGAGAATGCAGTCAAGCACGGGCTCGGCAGCCGGCCGGGGCCTGGCCTCGTCCGGGTGTCGGCCGCGCGGTGCGCGGATCGGCTTCGGCTGACCGTCGACGACGACGGCGCGGGCCTCGGCGCGTCCGTGCACCAGGGGTCGGGGACCGCCCTGCGGGACCTCGAGGAGCGCCTGCACCTGCTGTACGCGGGGGCCGGGGCTCTGCGCACGGGCCCCCGCCCCGAGGGCGGCGTCCGCGCCGAGGTCGAGCTGCCCGTGGCGGAGGCCTCGTGAGGGTGCTCGTGGTCGACGACGAGCCGCTGGCCCGGCGTCGGCTCGTCCGCATGCTGCAGGCGATCGAGGCGATCACCGCGATCGGGGAGGCGGAGGACGGCGACGCCGCGCTGCGCCTGGGTCCCGCACACGACGTCGTCCTGCTCGACATCGCGATGCCGGGGGTGGACGGGCTCGCGGTCGCCCGCCGCCTGAGCGGCACGACGCCGGTGATCTTCGTGACCGCCCACCCGCAGCACGCACTGGCGGCCTTCGACACGGAAGCGGTGGACTACCTCGTGAAGCCCGTGCGGCCGGAGCGCCTGGCCCGGGCCCTCTCCCGCCTGGGGCCGAGGCCCGCGTCCGCGCGGATCCCCGCGCGGGGCCACGACGGCGTGCACCTGTTCGATCCGAACGCGATCGACTGCTTCTGGGCGGCCGACAAGGTCACCCTGTTCGAGGTCGAGGGGCGCGAGCACGTGGTCGACGAGAGCCTGGCGTCGCTGGCGGAGCGGCTTCCCGGCTTCGTGCGCACCCATCGCAGCTGGATCGTGCGGCTGGCGGCGGTCGCGCGCCTGGGCCGGGGGCCCTCCGGCGCCTACGTGGTCCTCCAGGGCGGACAGAGGATTCCTGTAAGCCGGCGCCAGCTTCCGGAGCTGGCGGACCGGCTGGGGCTGTGACGTCGAGATTGGGGGGAGGGCGGCGACACTGCGCCTGGCGTCGCGGCGCGCGGTCCCCTTCGGGGCCGCGTCTGCCGCGAAGCGCGGAGCTTGCGGGCGCCGGGCGGCTTCGACCTGCCCCGCCGGGGAAGATGCTCCGCCTCGAGCCAGGTATGGTTGGCCCCGCTGGAGGAACCATGACGCAAAAGACCATCTCGACCGCCGCGGTGCTGCTCGCCACGCTCACCGCCTGCGCGGGCGACACCGACGACACCAAGCCCGGCGACCCGACCGCCAGCACCGCCACCACCGGCGACACCGGCAAGGACTGCGCCCCCGGCACCTGCCCCGACTCCGGCGACTCGGCCGACACGGGCACCGAGATCCCCTTCGGCACCGAGGTCGCCGTCAGCTACAACCTCAACCTCTTCCAGCTCGGCATCGACAAGGACGGCGAGATCGCCGCGTTCGACGTCGAGAGCGGAGGGGACGTGGAGACGTCGAGCCCCGTCCTCTTCGAGATCTGGGGCGACGCGCTCGGCACGACGCTGTGCGTCCGAACCCACGACATCGCGTCGACCAAGGTCGAGGGCGGGCCGCTCACCTTCATCGCCCGCGCCGAGGGCGACGACCCGAAGGAGACGGGCGAGACGTGGAACGCATGGGAGTGGTCGCTCACCCTCTCCGACGACGGGTGCCGGACGGTGCTCACCCGGGAGAGCCACGAGTCCGTCGAGACCTTCCTTCCCGACACCATCTTCACCGCCGTGGCCCCGCTGGCCGGGCCGCTCGGCGCGTTCGCCGACGAGCAGGGCCTCTCCGCCGACTCCGCAGGCCTCTTCGGTATCTGGGACCCCGGCACCTCCGGAGCGACCGATCCGAGCGGCGGCGGGGAGTTCGTCGACCAGCGCGTCTTCTCCGCCCTCGCATGGGATGGCGAGAGCGCGCTCATCCCGGAGGAGGCCGACGAGCGCGGCGGACTCGCCGATCTCGCCCCCGGCGATCACGCCCTGCAAGGCGCCGTGCTGATCGACGACGGCGGCTGGTCCTTCACCTTTTGATGACAGCCGCGGCCCCGGCTCGCGGTAAGCTCCGCGCCGCGAGGTTGGTCGATGATGTACCGGATGCTGTGGTTGGCCGCGGGGATGCTCACGGCATGCGGGTGCCGTCGAGGCGGCGACGACGACGACGACGGACCCGACGGCGGGCCCACGGACACCGGCGTGCTGCTCGATCGCGACGGCGACGGCGCGGGTGCCCGGGCGGACTGCGACGACAACGACCCGAAGGTCGCGCCAACGCTGCCCGAGACCCCCTACGACGGCAAGGACAACGACTGCGATCCCTCCACCCCCGACGACGACGTCGACGGGGACGGGTTTCTGCTCGCCGACGACTGCGACGACACCAACCCCGACGTCTCACCCGACGGCACCGAGGTCGCGGGCAACGGGCTCGACGACGACTGCAACCCGATCACCTGCCTAGGCAACGGGTTCTCGCCCGAGCCCCTCGCGTGGGCGCTCCCCGCCCGCCGCTCCACGATCCCCGGCGGCGCCCCCCCGTGGGGCGATCTCGCCGACGACAGCGATCTGTGCGACGAGACCAAGGGCGACGCGAGCAACTTCTTCACGCAGGATCTCGACGGCGACGGGTTCCTCGACCTGGTCGAGAGCTTCTTCTGCGACCGTGAGGATCTCGGGACCGCCACGTGGACGGTCTACGAAGGCGCCCCTGGCGGCTTCTCGACCAGCGGCACGGACTGGTCGCTGCCCCCGCGCACCCAGACCGGCACCACCCAGGCGTTCGCGGGGGCCTCGAGCAACCAGACCTGCCTCGCCAACCCCACGTGGTCAGTGAGCAGCTACGCGCTGGTCGACCACGACGGCGACCGGCAGCCCGACCTCGTGGAGCGCTTCGCGTGTGGCCTCGAGGGCCTCGGCGACGGGTTCTGGCGCGTGTACCGAGGCGAGGCCAGCGGGTTTGCCGCCACCCCGGTCCAGTGGACGCTCCCCGAGCGCACGAGCAGCGGCACGAGCAACCCCGACCTGTGGATCGTCGCCGAGAGCAACGGCTCCTGCTCGGAAGATCTCCAGCTCTCCCGCACCGCCCAGCTCGACGTGGACGGCGACGGCCGGCCCGATCTCGTCGAGGTCGAGGCCTGCGGCCTCGACGAGATCGGCGAGACGGCGTGGCGCGTGTTCCGCGGCACCGACGACGGCTTCTCGACCACGCCCACCTCGATCGCCCTCCCCGAGCGTACGCAGTGGGGCATCGGCGGCGAGACCGGGTTCTTCCGGTTGTCCCAGCCCATCGACTGCGTGGCGGCAGGGGGCGGCAGCGCGTACGAGCTCATCGACATGACGGGCGACGGCGTCCCCGATCTCGTCGAGACGTTCGCCTGCCTCGAGCAGGATCTCGGCGTGACCGAGTGGCACGTCCACCGCGGCACGGGCACCGGCTTCGCGACCCCGCCGATCGCGTGGGCGCTGCCCGAGGAGCGGTCACAGTTCAGCGACGATCCGCCCGAGTACCGGTTCGTGCGCAGCGGCGCGGGCACCACCTGCTTCGACGACGAGTTCTTCAGCTCCTACGATCTGTTCGACGTGAACGGCGATCAGCGGCCCGACCTCGTGGAGTACGACCTGTGCACCACCCGGGTGCTGGGCATCGACGAGTGGCGCGTGTACCTGAACACGGGCACCGGCTTCGAGCCCACGCACACCAAGTGGCCGCTCCCCACGCGGTCGGGCAACGTGGAAGACGCGGGCTTCCAGGCCTATCCGCGCCAGGCGGGCCGGTGCACCGACAGGACCGATCTAAGCACCTACGCGCTGGTCGACCTGTCCGGCGACGGGGCGCCGGATCTCGTCGAGACCTACGTGTGCGGGATCGACGGGGTGGGCGCCCAGGCCTGGCGCGTGTTCCTCGGTGCCTGCGACCCCTGACCGGCCGCCTCGCCCCGGGGCGCCTACTCCGTCGGGCCCAGCCCCCGGGCGAACCACGCGTTGCAGCCGTGGTGACCCGTCGCCCCCAGGGGGGCGTCCAGCGCCTCGAAGCCGAACCGCAGGTACAGCTTGCGGGCGGCGTGCATGTGCTCGAGCGTCTCGAGGTAGCAGGTCGTGAAGCCCGCCTCGGTGGCCCCCGCGAGGATGCGCTCGAGCAGGCGCGCGCCTTGACCCCGCCCCCGGGCCTCGGGGAGGGCGTACATCTTGCGCAGCTCGCACACCGTGGGACCCCCGCCGAGCAGCGGCGCGAACCCGCCGCCGCCCACCACGCGCCCATCCTGCAGCAGCACCCAGTAGCCGGCCCGCTCGCCCGCGTAGGCGGCGGCCATCGCGCTCACCTCGGGGTCGTTGATCGCGAAGCCGTCGCCGACGGCGCCGAACTCCGGCATGACGGTGCGGATCAGGGCGGCCACGGCCGCGTCGTCGGCCGGCAGGATCCGGCGCAGGGCGTACTCAGGCATCGTCGTCGCTCCGGGGCACGGGCAGCACGAGCGCCACGCGCGCGCCGCCCTCGGGTCGGTTGCCGGCCTCCACCGTACCCCCGTGGGCCTCGGCGATCTGCTGGACCAGGGCGAGGCCGAGCCCCTGGCCCGCCGGGCGCGGGCCCTCGCCCCGCCAGAACGGCTCGAACGCCCGCGCCTCGTCGCCCGGGGAGAACCCCGGCCCTCCGTCGAGCACCGCGAAGCGGACACGATCGTCGTGGTGCGTCACGTCCAGGATCACCGGGGGGGCGCCGTGCCGGAGCGCGTTGTCGAGCAGCCCCCGCAGGGCGCGCGTCAGCAGCGTGGGATCGGCCTCCACCAGCCCCGTCCGATCGAGCCGAAGCGCGTCGGCGGGCAGGCCCGCCGCGTCGAGCGCGCGGGTAGCGACCTCTTGCAGGTCGAGCGCGCGGCGCGCCACCGCCTCGAAGTCGATGCGGGAGGCCGCCAGCAGGTCGCCGACGAGGGCGTCCATGCCGTCGATCTCGGCCTGCAGCGTGTCGTGCAGCGCGGCGGGGGCGCGGCCCTCGCGGGCCAGCTCGACGAGCACGCGCACCCTCGCGAGCGGGCTCCGCAGCTCGTGCGACACGGCGGCCATCAGCGCCTTCTGCCGCTCGAGCTGCTGCGCCAGGCGGTCGGCCATCCCGCGCAGGGCGCCCGCGACCTGGCCCACCTCGTCGTCGTCGGCGGGAGCGAGCGCTCCGCGATCCTGCAGCTGCCCGCCCTGCAGCCGGCGGGCGACGTGGGCGAGCCGTACCAGGGGGCGCGCGATGCGGAAGGTGGCCAGCCAGGCGAGCGGCCACAGGGCGAGGAACGCACCGATCCCCAGACACCACGGGGCCGCGCCGGGGGTGCCCTGGGCGACGGTGAGCGCGACCCCGGCGGCGGCGCCGAGGCCGAAGGCGAGCGCGAGGAACGTCCACAGCCGGCGGTGCACGGCGCGGACCCGCCCCCACCCGCGCCATCGCCGGTGCCGACGACCGGGCTGCGTCACGCGATCTCCCGGGCGAGCAGGTAGCCGATGCCTCGGACCGTCTTGAGGCGGGGGTGGCGGGCGTCGTCGCCGAGCTTGGCCCGGAGGTGCGAGATGTGCACGTCGACCGTGCGCTCGCTCACGGCGGTGTCGCTGCGGCCCGCCGCGTCCCACAGGGCCTCGCGGGTGAGCACCCGGCCCGCCCGCTCCGCGAGGGCGAGCAGCAGGTCGAACTCGAGGCCCGTGAGCGCGAGAGGCGCGCCGCCAAGCGTGGCCTGCCGCGCATCCGGATCCAGCTGGAGATCGCCCACCACCACCCGGCGGTCGGCCCCGCGGGGGCCCGTGCGCCGCAGGACGGCGCGGATCCGGGCGAGCAGCTCGCGAGGGTAGACTGGCTTGGGCAGGTAGTCGTCGGCGCCCAGCTCGAGGCCGACCACGCGGTCGGTCTCGTCGCCGCGGGCGGTGAGCATGACGACGGGGACGGCGGAGCGGGCACGGATGCGGCGGAGGACCTCGAGCCCGTCCAGGCCCGGCATCATGATGTCGAGCAGCACGATGTCGGTGCCCTCGTCGAGGGCTTGCAGGCCCCTGCCGCCGTCCAGGGCGTGGTGCACGCGCACGTCGTGCGGCTCGAGGTACGTCGCGAGCAGCTCGGCGAGCTTGGGATCGTCGTCGATGAGAAGCGCGCGCACAGGCAAGAATGGTTGACCTTACCTACGCAGCCACTGCGCTACCAGCTCCCGCTGGCGGGCATCGAGCACGCCGTGGAGCTGGCGCACCGCGGCGACGACGTCCTGGCGGGCGCGGTCGAGGTCGTCGTCGAGCTGGGCGAAGAGCTCGCGCAGGCGGTCGTCGTCGAGGGTCTCCTCGGCGAGGACGTCGCCGAGGTCGGCGCGCCGATCCTTCAGCGCCCGCCGGAAGGTCGACACGGCGTCGGTCACGTCACGCACGGCGTGATCGGCGATGTCCGCCTGGTCTTCGTCGAGATCGAGGCGGCGCTTCACCCAGGCCGCGCCCCAGCGGGCGCGCCGACCGTGGCCGGGCCCCCCGGCACCGCGGCCACGGCAGCGGCGGGCGAGCCGCCGGCGCACGAGGACGCGGACGACGAAGAGCGTGGCGAGGACGAGGGCCGCCCCGAGAAGGAAACCGAGCATCAGCATTTCTCCTGGTGTGCCCAGACCGCGCCCACGGGATGTGAAGCGCGAGCGTGGCAGCGCGTGAAGGAGTGTGAAGCTCGGGAGCCGCGGGGCTCGGCGGCGGCTCGCGCGGCTACTCCACCCGCTCGGCCGCCTCGACGAGCGCGTCGTAGTGGTAGCCGAAGCCGAGCTCCACGTCGCGCCGGAGGGTCCCGCGGAACGCCACCCGCTGGCCCCGGGTAACCGACGCCCGGGTCTGGACGGTGAGGTCGTGGGTGCCGGTCGCAGGATCCCCGGTGCCGTCGCGCAGGTGCACCCACACCCAGCCCACCGCGGGCGTCGCCTTGACGACCGTGCCGTGGACGACGACCTCCTGACCGGCGCGCTCAGCCAGCGTCGCGTAGACGGTGCCGATCGGCACCGCGCCCTCGGGGGCGGTGCGGACCACCGCCTCGCGCGCCGTCTCGAGGTCCACCACGCGGGCATGCGCGATGTCGACTACCTGGGGGGCGCGGGTGCCGAGCTCGGGGATGGCCACGTCGGCGCGCGGCGCGCCCTGGCCGAGGAGCACGTAGTCTCCGACCTCCGCTCCGACGTCGGGGACCTCCACCCAGGTGGACAGGCGGCCCTGTCGCACCGCGAGCAGCTGCCGGTCGCCGCGGTCGACGACCTTCTCGACCAGGGTGGGGGCCTGGTTGGCCCAGCCTCCGGGGGGCGGCTCGGTGCCCTGGGGGCGCCCGCAGGCCACGGCGAGCAAGACGGCGAGCACGAGAGGACGGACGGACGAGGAGCGTACCATGCCCCAGGTCCTACTTTTCACCTTGGCCGGTGTCAGCAACCTGGGCCGGTGTCAGCAACCTGGGCCGGTGTCAGCAGGCCGCCCACGTCAGGCGAGGCGGCACCTCGGGCACCGGCCGGCCGTGCGCCGCCTCGGCCATCCGTGCGATCGCCTCGGCCATGCCGCGATCGACGGAGAGCCCGAGGAGCGCGACGGCCAGCCACGGGAGCGGGGTCGTCGGGGTGAGCGACCACCAGACCTCGACGCGAGACCCGTCTCCGTGGGGACGAACGCGCCATCCGCCGACCATCACCTCGGCGGGGAACGGGAAGTCCGGCGCCTCCGCCACGAACCGCACGTCGAGCTCCCGCGCGGCGGGGTCGAAGCGCTCGCAGGCCTCCGACCACTCGCGCCCCCGATCGTCTCGACACGTCCGCAGGGCCCCCACCCCCGAGACCTCGCCGTCCCTCAGCGACGACCGCACGAGGCTCGGCGAGAACCGCCG
Organism: uncultured Enterobacteriaceae bacterium; assembly: GCA_964393165.1. Classification (GTDB taxonomy): domain Bacteria; phylum Myxococcota_A; class UBA796; order UBA796; genus DRPG01. Next base: position 7,599 of record CAYMSU010000039.1, on the reverse strand, counting down.
GATCTGCGAGAGGTCCGAGACCACCGCCCACATCGCGTCCGGGGACGCATCCACGTCGACGGCGACGCAGTGGTACCAGTCTCCGCGGCCGGGCTGCGTGTCGCGCAGCATCCGTCGCACGCCGGCGATCTGCGCGCCCGCCGCGGCCCCCACGAGCCCCGCCACGCCGACGAGCGCGGCCTGCCCGAGCGAGGTGAAGATCCCGGACGCGAAGAGCAGGATGCCCGCCGTGCCGAGCACCCAGCCGAGGTCGAGCGCGGTCACGACGAGCGCGACCACTGGGTGCGGCCGGACGATCACGCGGGTGATGATCAGCACGAAGACGAGCAGCGAGGCCCCGACCGCGCGGAGCACCGGCGGCGGGACGTCGCCGAGCCAGCTGGCGATGCCGCCGGCGCCGAGTAGCAGCCAGAGCCCGGTGGTGGTGGAGAGCACCGCGTTGGCGCCCAGGGCAGCGCGAAGCGCACGGGTCCGTCGAGGGTCCATGGAGACCTCCAAAGGGGTGGGGGTGGAGCGTCGGCTCACAGCGCCCGGAGGAAGGCCTCCGAGGCTGCGTCGGCCGGGAAGAAGCTCTCGATGTGGAGCTCCTCGGCGATCACGTCGAGGGGTGTGCCCAGGGCCGTGACCACGGTGACGAGGGCCACCTCGCGGCCGTCGTGCGCGAGCCGGAGGGGCAGCACCGGCAGGCCCGGGGTGGGCGGCCCCCAGCGGGGCACGTCGACGTCGGCGATCAGCGCGGCCAGGCGGGCCCGGCGGTCGGCGCCGACCTCGCGCCGGATTGCGCGCTGCACCCGGTCGACGGTGGCGACGGCGGCGTCCTCCCAGTTCGCGACCCGAGGGCGGAGCCCGCGGGGATCGAGAAGCGCCCGTACGAGGTTGCCCGCGACCTCGGGCGGGCGGTCGAGGCCCGCCCACGCCCAGCCCAGCAGCCGCTGGGCGCCTTCGTTGACCTGCCGCACGTTCCAGTCCCGGTCCACCAGGAGGGCGCCGAACGGCTCGTGGGCCTGCAGCAGGTGGTCGATCACGCGCTGCAGCTCGGGGGGCACCGCCCGCGACGCCGCCCCGTGGGCATAGACGGGAGCGAACCCCGCGACGGTGAGCAGGGCGTTGCGATCCCTGAGCGGGAGGTCGAGCGCGCTGCCCAGCACGAGCACCATCTGCCGGCTGGGCGCCGCGCGGCCGTTCTCGAGGTAGCTCAGGTGGCGAGCGGAGACCTCGGCCGCCTCCGCGAGCCGCTGCTGGCTGAAGCCCCGGGCGAGGCGAAGGTCGCGGAGGGTCGGACCGAAGGTGGCGTGGGGCAGCGTCATGACGGGACTATGGCCCGCCTGCGGCCGGCTCACCATGACCTCGGAGGTCATGGTCGGGGAGTCACGCCCGGGTCCATGAGATCCGATAGGAGCCCGCGTCTGCCTCGGAGGCGCTGTGGTCGTGGCGATCAAGAACGGGACGGCCCGCGACCCCACGTTCGACTGGACCAAGGTGTACCAGAACGAGGACAACGACACGTGGACGTGGAAGGCGAGCACCGTCGACCACGACGCCCACGAGCTCTGGGTCGACTACAACGAGGCGGGCGACTACGTCGTGGAGCTCGCGGGGCGGAGCAACCGGTTCAAGATCGACCGCTGGTCGCTGGCCCTCGACGGGGTGGACGGCACCGACGACGCATTGGCGGAGAGCGCCCGCGCGCCGGAGTAGCGACGCCGGCGCCTCCGCGCGCGGCCCCGGTCACGCTCCGTCGGCGGATTCGGGCGTCGGCTGGTAGATCTGGATCAGGTTGCCGCAGGTGTCCGCGAACACCGCGAGGGTCACCGGCCCCGTTGGCGTCGGCTCCTGGGTGAACGCCACGCCGTGCTCCCGCAGCCGGGCGACCTCGGCCTCGATGTCGTCGACCTCGAACGCGGTCATCGGGATCCCCTGCTCGAGCAGGGCCGCCTGGTACACCTGGGCGGCGGGGTTGGCGTTCGGCTCGAGGACGAGCTCGATGTCGTCAGGCCCCTCGGGGGACACGACGGTGATCCAGCGGAACCCGCCGCCGACGGGGATGTCGTGCTTGGGGCGGAAGCCGAGGACCTCGGTGTAGAAGCGCAGGGCCTTGTCCTGATCGTCCACCATGACACCGTTGAGCTTGATCTTCACTGGTACTCCAGGGGCAGTAGGTCTGGTCTGGGCCGAGTCTGCGCCACGCGGGGAGATCAGGCTTCTCGAGAACTGCGAATCCCCTGGAAGACCCCGGCGGGCAGCCCCGCCATGAGCGTCCAGCACCCCGGGACGAGCACGGGCGGCGGCGCCCCGGCCACCGACACGAGCCGGCGCATGTCCTTGCGGAACGCCGAGGGGGTCGTGCCCACGCGCCGCTTGAAGAGCGCGCTGAAGCTTCCGAGGCTCTCGAAGCCGACCGCGAAGCACGCCTCGGTGACGGAGAGCTCGCCGCTCGCGAGCAGCTGCTTGGCGCGCTCGATCCTGCGGCGCGCGCGGTACTGGTTCGGGGTGGTGCCGAAGACCTGGTCGAAGCGCCGGGTGAAGTGGGAGGGGGAGATCGCCACGCGGCGCGCGACCTCGTCGATGGGAAGCGGGGGCTCCCACTCGTGGAGGAGCTCGCGCGACCGGCACAAGCGGCGGAGGAGATCACGATCGATGTAGGCCATGGCCCACTACCCTACGACGACTTCCTTCACGGCGCGAGGGCGGTGCGAACCAGCGGCGCCAGCTCCTCCATCGCCGCATACCCGTCCACGAACCCGGCCAGGCTCCCCTCGTAGAGCGCAAGCGTCGCCGCGTAGCCCCCGGGCACGTCGATCCAGGAGGTGCTGCCGTTCGCCCCGCTGCCGACCAGCCGGCACCCCTCCGGCGACGCCGCCGCCTCCGGACAGTCCAGCCAGATCCCCAGCCCGAACGCCAGATCGACGTCGGGCACCAGCCGCCAGGGGGTGTCCGTGCGATCCACCCCCGGGCCCGTGCGATCCGTCACGAACGAGGTCGTCAGCGCCGAGGACAGCAGCCGCGGGGTCGCAGCGTCCCGGGCCAGCACCCCGAGATCCATCGCGAGGGCCTCGTAGACCCGCGACATGCCCGCCGCGGTCGCCACCGCCGAGCCGGCCACGCGGTTGTTGCTGTACCGCAGGTCGTCCGCGCTAAGCCCGAGCCCACTCCGCACGCGCGCCGCGAGCAGCCCCTCGAACCCCTCGAAGTCGTCGCCCAGCGCGACCTCCACGACGCGGGCGAGCAGCGCCTGGTGGCTGCCGCCGTAGTGAAAGGCGGTGCCCGGATCGTCGAGCAGTCCCCCCGCGCGGATCTCCGCGGCGCAGTCGGCCAGCGACGCCCGATCGGGCCGCTCGATGAGCTGCCCCGCGTCGGTGAGCGAGGGCGGTGGGCTCAGACACCCGGCGCTCCCGTCGAAGCCCGAGGTGAAGGCCAGCAGCTGCTCCACGGTCACCGCCGCCTCCGGCCCGTCCCACCCGAGTACGCTGCCCAGCGTGTCGTCGAGCGCCAGCCGCTCGTCGTCGACGAGGGAGAGCGCGATCAGGCCCGTGACGGGCTTGATCGAGGAGTCGGTCGGCACCAGGGAGTCGTGGTCGAGGAAGCCTCCGGCGTGCACGAAGGCGGGGTCGGGCTCCCCGACCCGTACCGCAAAGGAGAACCCGCGTAGCCGGCCGTCGTCGACCATGGCGTCCAGCGCCGCGGTGACCGCCCCCCAGTCCCTCTCGGGCAGGGTGACGGTGGCCGTGTCGCCCGTCGCCCCGGAGCTTGCGGTGCTCCCCAGCGGCGCGTCGAGGGGATCGCCGCCCGAGGAGCAGCCGAGCAGGACGAGCGGGGCGAGAGCAGCGCGCAAGGGGACACCTCCGCGCGGTTCGACCCGCGAGGCCCCCGGTGCGGAAAACCAGACCCCCTGCGCGACCGCCCTCGCTCACTTCTTCACCGTGCCCCGGTCCGGATGGCCGTAGCGTAGGCGCGCCGTGCAGGTGTAGTCCCGCCCGTCGAGGAAGAAGTTCGGGCCGTAGCGCACCGGGCCCGCCCGCCCCCACGCGCACTCCGTCGTGCCGTCGGGGAGCAGCTTCCAGCGGATCTGGTCCTCCTCCCCGAACACGCCGTCGCACGTCGGCTGGAACACCGATCCGTTGATCCAGATCGACATCCCCTCTTTGCCGAAGTCCTCGACCGCGATCAGCGACGAGCAGGTGTCGACCTCGGCGCTGCCGTAGTAGCCGTCGCCCGCGGTCAGTGGGTTGTCGGTGCGGTTCACGGCGAAGACCAGCGCGTCGGGCGAGACCTGCCCGCTGAACAGCGGCTCGCCAATCTCGCGCAGGTACGGCGACCGGTCGAGCTCGCAAGTGTCGAGGTAGCCGACGGCCCCGTCGCACTCCGACGGCGCTACGAAGCCGAGCGCGGGCGGGTCGAGCTTCCACAAGACCCGGTCGATCGGGTACGGATTTCCGGCATAGGTAAACGTCACCGTCATCTCTGCCCCGATCAGGCACGGGTAGAGGTGGGCCTGGTCGCCGCGCCAGTCCAGGGTGGCCGGGTTGGGCCCCACCTGCAGTGGAAACACGTCGTCATAGGCTTCGTCGACGTGCTTGACCTCCCCGGCGGCGCTGCGGAAGAAGTCCTTGACGACGTCGAAGGCATGGCGGCTGTACACGCTGTCGGTCCATCCGAAGTAGCTCCGCGCCCCGTTCGCGAGGAACGCATCCGCCATCGTGTCGTTCTCGAGGCTGTGGCAGAAGTTCCCGAAGATCAGGCCCTGGTCGAAGGACTCCCCGATCTCGGCCACGTCGGCGGGGAGCACGCCGATCCAGGTGCCTCGCTGCCGAGGCCCGGGCTTGCACGGATCGAGCACGTTCGTGCTGGGCGCGTAGCGCACGACGGGCACCTTCACGCCCGCCTTGGGCCGCGCGGGCACCTTGTCGAGGGCTCGCCGGGTGACGACCACGGGAAAGGGCTTCGCCTGCTTGAAGCGCTTGTCGCCAGGCCGCCACTGCTCGCCCGTGAGCAGCAGGACCTGGCCGCGGTACATCACGCCGTGGGTGCTGAGCACCAGCGTGCCGTAGTCGGGCCAGTCCTGGACGGAGGCGAAGTCGGCCGCAGCGTTGGACAGCACGTCGACCTCGAGCTTCGGACAGGTCGCGTCCTCGAAGATCTGCTGCAGCGCGGGCGCCTCGTTGCAGCTGCCCCACTCGGTCGCGAACGGCGCCCACACGAGCACGTCTCGGTTGCCGATCGGGCTCTGCGGCTCGACGGAGAAGGTGTCGAACCGCGCGGTGGTCGGCGACTCGGTGTACACGGCCTCCTGCAGGCCGCCACCCCCGCGGGAGTCGTCGGTCGTGAGCATGAGCACGCCCCGCAAGCCCTCGTCGTGGTCGAGCCAGATCGAGATCTCGTCGTCGGACACGCCGGCGTCGGCCACCCCCTGGAGGCCCTGGATCGCGGCGACGGCCTCTTCGCGCGCAGCCAGGGTGTTGCCCCCGGCCTCGAGGGCGGCCACGGCGAGATCCATGGCCGCCTCCTGACGCGCCAGCAGGATCGCATCGAGCCCGGACGCGACGCCGGAATCGCCGGTGTCGCCACCGGTGCCCCCGGTCGGGGCCGCGGTATCGCCGGGCGCCCCCTTGTCGGGTTCGTCCCCACCGTCGTCGCCGCTGCCCGCGCACGCCACCACCAAGCCCAGCAGGGCCCATCGCCACATTCGCGCCTCCCCCTCGATGTCGCGAGCGTACATCGGGATAATCGTGCCCGCGGTGTCCGACGTTGCCCCATGGTTGTCCCGCCTCGCGCGGCACGCCGCCCGGCGCGCCCGGGGCCTGCCCGTCGTGTCGACCCTCGTGGGGCCGCCGGCCGCAGCGTGGGGAGCCCTGGAGCGCTGGCTCACCTCCCGCGGAGCGCTCGCGATCCGCGCCCCCGCGCTCGACGTCGAGGCCGCGGTGCACGCCTGGGCGGAGCGCCTCGCCGCCCAGGTCGATCTGCCGCGGCAGGCGCTCGAGGTCGCGGCCCGCGCGCTCGACGTGCCCGTTGCCGACCTGCGGGAGCGCGTGCGCAGCCCCGCCTGGGAGCGCGCGGCCACCCAAGCCGCCCTCGCCGCGCACGACCCCTCGGGCGTGCTCGGCCGGCTGGTGAGCGCCGAGCCGCTCGCTGACCTGCAGGCCCACGCGGTGCTCGACGGGCTCGGCGGCCTGCTCCCGCTGGCTCGGGGGCCCTGGCTGGGCCTCCTGCCCGGCGCCGGTGAGGTCACCCAGGCGGCCGCCCTCGCGGGTCACCTGGTGCGGCGTGCTCCCGGTCTGCCCGTCGTGGTCGTGCTCGCCGTGGAGGACTGGCGCGCGTACGCCCACGCTGCCGGTGATGCCGCCGCCGCCGGGCTGCTCCGGGAGGGCCACGTCCGCGTGAGCCCCGCCCCGTCGGTCGCGCCCGACGATCCGTCCGCGGATCGGCTCGCGGCGCTCGGCATCGTCGGGGGTCGGCTGGCGCGCTTTCGCGAGGTGCAGCAGGCGGTGGCGAGCGAGGACGAGGGGCGCGCCCGCAGCGCCGCGGAGCGCTTCCTGTTCGACTGGTTCGAGGCGTTCCCTCCGACCTCCGGCCTGTTCGAGCTCAATGGTAAGCTGGCAGACCCGCCCCGCCGTGCGCTGGAGGTCGACCTGCTCGCCCGCCGCCCCCGGATCGCGCTCGAGATCGACGGGTACCACCACTTCACCGAGCCCTCGCGGTACCGCCGCGACCAGGAGAAGAACTACCGGCTCGCAAAGCTCGGGTACCTGCCGCTGCGGTTTCTCGCCGAGGACGTGGTGGCGAGGCTCGAGCACATCCGCGACCGGGTCCTCCACGCCGTGGCCTGGCGCACGGCGCCCCCTCCCTCCCCCGAGACGCCCTCATGAGCCCTCCTCGTTCCTCTCGTGTCGATCAGCTGGTCCTCGGCGCCCTGCAGGGCCCGCCCGGGAGTGGAGCCACGCCTGGCGAGATCGCCCGGCGGCTCCGCCCGCTGTTGCCCGAAGACGCCGGCCGATCGTTGTTCGAGGCGGTGCAGAGCGCGCTGTCGCGCCTCGCCGCGCAGGATCTGGTCCGCCGCGACGGCGCGCGGGGAGTGCTCACCGCCGCCGGGGAGGCGCGCGCAGAGGCCCACTTCGGGGGCAACGCGTTCGCGGCACGGAGCCGATACCGCGTCCTCGCGTGCGCGCTAGGGGTTCCCCCCACGCCCTCGCTCGGAACCGCCGACGGGCTTCGCGCGGAGGTCCTCCGGCAGGCCTACACCCTGCCCCTGGGCCCGAGCCCGTCGCTGGCCCAGGTCTACGGCGCGCTCGGCTGGCAGCTGCTCCCCAAGGGCGCGTCGTCGCCGGTGGCGGAGCGGCTGCAGGCCCGAGGCGGCTTCCTTCAGAGCACCAAGACCGTGCTCGCCGCCCTGATGTTCGCCGAGCTCGGCATCGACCGGCTGCCCGCCACGCTCCCCGATCCCGCGGGCCTGCTCGCGCAGGCCACCCGGCGCCTGGCGGCCCGCGCCCGGGGGCTCGTCAGCGAGTCCTCGTCCGACCTCCGCAAGCAGGTGGTTAACGACTGGCTGATGCCCGCCGCTCCGGAGGAGGCGCACCGTGAAGAGCCGGTGGACCGGCGCGAGAC
>CAYMSU010000038.1:0-21262 GCA_964393165.1 uncultured Enterobacteriaceae bacterium | reverse complement strand
GGTACCCCGCGTGCCGCTCGAGGCAGCTGCGGCGCGGCTGCGCCCGCTCGGTGCGCGTCGGCTGGCAGCGGATCGCGCTGTTCCGCGAGAAGGCGTCGGGCCAGGTCCACGCGATGGACGCGTTCTGCCCCCACATGGGCGCCGACCTCGGCAACGGCGTCGTCGAGGGCGACACCCTCCGCTGCCGCCTGCACGGGTGGCGCTTTCGCGGCGACGGGACCTGCGCGGGCACGTCGGCGGGGTTCCCCCCGCCCCCCCAGGCCACCCTGGCCCCCTGGCCGGTCCACGAGGCCTTCGGCACGATCTGGGTCTACGCCGGCGCCACCCCCGCCCACGACTTCCCCACGTGCCCGGGCCTCGAGCAGCAGGCGGTGTCCGCGCTCCGCGTGGGGCGGGTGCGCCTGTACGCCCACCACCACGCCATGATGGTCGGGGGCATCGACCTGCAGCACTTCAAGGCCGTGCACGACCTCGACGTGCGCTTCGATCTCGAGACCCGCGCGCCGCAGCCCGGGGTGCTCGACTTCTTCCTCGACGGCCAGGTGCCCGACCAGGGCTGGCGGGGCCGGCTCGGGCTCGGCCTCGTCGGCGACCGGTTCCGCTACGCCCTGCGCGTCGCCGGGGGCAGCGTGGCGGCCATCTCCTACGGGCTCGACCAGCGGCTGTTCGGCACGGGTCCCCGGCTTCCCGCGCTGCACGTGCTGTGGGGCTGCCTGCCGCAGGAAGGCGGGATCAGCGAGGTCGAGGTGTTCGTGCTCGCCCCGACGGCCCCCGGGGTCGCGGCCAAGCTCCGATTCGCCGCGCGGATCGCGGCCACCCTGGGCCTGCTGGCGATCCTCGACGACGACGACAAGCGCGCGTTTCCCCACATGCGGTTCGATCCGCGCGCCCTGGTCGAGCAGGATCACGCGGTCATCGAGCTGATCCGGCACCTCGACGCGCTGCCGGTCTCTGCGTGGTCGGGGGTGCGGCCGTGACGATGCGCCGACCGACCCTCGACGAGTGGTTCAACGCCTACCAGCACCGGCGCATCGTGCGCGAGCACTCGTTCATGCCCGGGTTCACGAGCGTGGACGTCACCGAGGTGGTGCGCGACTGGGAGGCCCGGGGGGAGCGGCCCCCCTTCCCCGCGATCCTGGCGAAGGCCGCGGCGCTCGCCGCGGTCGAGCATCCACGAGCGAACCGCGTGTACCTGAAGACGATGTGGGGCGACCGGATCGTGGAGTTCGACGGCGTGCACATCAACATGCCGATGCGGTTCCGGAGCGGCGACGACACCCATGTGCTGACGGTGAACGTGCTCCGCGACGCAGATCGGCGCAGCGTGGCGGAGCTCCGCCAGGAGATCCGCGATCACGTCCGCAAGGGGCTCGAGGGCTCCCCGATCACGAAGCTCGTGGCCACGCGGCCGAACAACCTGTTCTGGCGCCTGGCGCTGCAGCTCCTGTTCTTCGTGGCCTACCGGCTGCCGCTGTTTCCCCGCTACGCGGGCGCCATCTCGGTGACCTGCCCGACCTCCCGACCGGGCGAGCACCGGCCCCTGTGGGTGGCGGGACCGTCGCCGACGGCGATGCTGATCGCGCTGTCGGGGATCCGGTGCGAGGAGGGCCGCACGTGGCTGGACCTCGGGGTGCTCGCCGACCACCTGGTGATCGACGGCGTCGACGGTCTGGCGTTCGCGCACACGCTCGCGGACATCCTGGAAGGCCGCCGCGGCGTGCAGATTCTGAGATGAATCGCCAGCGGAAGATCGACAAGCCGATGGCCCTGTTCATCTCGCGCGGGTCCACCTCCTCGGGGCCTCCCCCGCCGGACCCGTAGCGGGCTCGAGGCGCGGATCTGGAGACAGGATTGGCGCTGCTCCGGGCGCTCGGTCCGCGCTGCGCGACGGCCCGAGGGGGGCCCGTGCACCCATGCGCCCGTCGGCCGCCCCTCGGCTCGGCCGAGCGATCCCCGGCTTCCCCGGCGGTGCCCCGGTCCGACCCCATGCGGGCTCCAGTCGCCGCGACGAGGGGGGCACTCACCCCTGCGGTCCCAATAAAGGCCACTTGGGGGCGTTCGAGCACCCGGAGGCGGAATGGCCGCACACCCTCACCCCCACGCCCACATCGCCGCCACCCGGTTCGGGCTCGGCCCTCGGCCCGGCGAGCTCGCCGCCGTGCAGGCCGTCGGGCCGCGGGCGTGGCTGAAGGCCCAGCTCACGCCGGCTGCCGAGGCCCCCCTCGGGGAGCTGCCGTCGAGCCGCGAGCAGCTGCGGCAGCTCGCGCGGCTGCGCCAGCAGGACGACGAGGGGCGCCAGCAGATGCGGGAGGCCGCGCGAGGCGCCTTCCGCACCGAGCAGGCGGCGCACCTCGCGGCCACCGCGAGCTCCGAGCTGCCCTTCCGGGAGCGCCTCGTCGCCTTCTGGTCGAACCACTTCACGGTGTCGATCACCCGCGGCATCGTGGTGGGCATCGTCGGCGCCTTCGAGCGGGAGGTCGTGCGCGGCCACCTCGACCGCTCCTTCGACGACATGCTCGTGGCGGGCACCCGGCACCCCGCCATGCTCGCGTACCTCGACAACGTCCGGTCGATCGGCCCCGGGTCCCTCGCCGGCACCCGGGGCGGCCGCGGGCTCAACGAGAACCTCGCCCGCGAGGTGCTCGAGCTGCACACCCTCGGCGTGGGCGGGGGCTACCACCAGACCGACGTCGAGGCGCTCGCCAAGGTGCTCACGGGCTGGTCGATCGATCGGAGCACGGGGGCCTTCGCGTTCGCGTCGCGCCGCCACGAGCCGGGCCCCAAGCGGGTGCTCGGCCGCTCCTACGGGGCCGGCGAGGCGGCCGGGGTCGAGGCCCTGCGGGCGCTCGCGGCCCACCCCGCGACCGCCCGGCACCTCGCCACCAAGCTCGTGCGCCACTTCGTGGCCGACGACCCGCCGCCGTCCGCGGTGGCGCGCATCGCCGAGGTGTTCACCGCCTCGGGGGGCCTCCTCCCCGCGGTCCACGCCGCGCTGGTGGACCTCGACGAGGCCTTCGCGGCCCCCCTCACCAAGGTCAAGACCCCGTGGGACCTGGTGGTGTCGACGGCCCGCGCGCTCGACCAGACGTCGGCGGGAGAGCCGATGCTCGCGGCGCTGCGCTACCTCGGGCAGCTCCCCCACCAGGCGCCGTCGCCTCAGGGCTGGCCCGACGTGGCCGAGGCCTGGCTCGGGCCCGAGGCGATCCTGTCCCGGCTCGATTGGGTGGAGCAGGCCGCCCGGACCATCCCCGCGGTCGACGCGATGCGCCTCGCGGAGGCCGTGCTCGGGCCCGTCCTCACCCCCGCCACGCGGGCCGCGGTGGCCGCCCGGGAGGGTCCCGAGGCCCTCGCGCTGGTGCTGGCGAGTCCCGAGTTCCAGCGGAGATGACGATGCGACGACGTTCCCTCCTCGGCGCGCTCGCCGCCGGTGGCGCCCTCGCGGTCGCCGGCCCCTCGCTGGCCCTCGCCCACCCGGGCGGGGCCGACGATCCGCGCCTGGTCGTGGTGGTGCTGCGCGGGGGGCTCGACGGCCTCGCGGCGGTGCCCGCGCCCGGCGATCCCGACTACGCCGCGTCCCGCGGGCCGCTCGCCGCATCCGCGGGCGTCGTGCCGCTCGACACCACCTTCGGCCTGCACCCGGGCCTCGCGCCGCTCCTGCCCCGGTTCCGGCGCGGGGAGCTGCTCGTCGTGCACGCCACGGCGCCGCCCTACCACGACCGCAGCCACTTCGACGCCCAGGACGTCCTCGAGAACGGCACCGCGCGCGCCTACGGGGCCTCCACGGGGTGGCTCGCCCGCGCGCTGGCGGCCACCGGATCCCCGCGGCCCGCGTGGGCGGTGGGCCGCCAGATCCCGCTGCTCCTGCGCGGCCCGGGGCGCGCGGCGTCCGCCGATCCGCTGCGGGAACCCCGGCCTCCGTCGGCCTGGCGCGGCGCGGTGCAGGCGCTCTACGCGAGCGATCCCCAGCTCGGCCCCGCGCTCGCCGAGGGCCTGCAGATGCAGGCGCTGCTCGCCCGGCACCAGCCGGCGTCCGCGCCGCGGCGGGGGCCCGAGGCGACGGCCCACGCGGTGCAGACGGTGGCGCGGGTGCTCGCCAGCGAGGAGGGCCCCCGCGTGGCGGTGCTCGAGATGGGCGGCTGGGACACCCACGCCAACCAGGGCCCCGTGCTCGAGCGGCAGCTCGGCGGGCTGGGGGCCGCCCTGGCGGGGTTCGCCGAGGCGATGCCGGCCCCCGCGTGGCGTCGCACCGCGGTGCTCGTGCTCACCGAGTTCGGCCGCACCGTCGCGGGCAACGGCACGGGCGGCTCCGACCACGGCGTGGGGGGCGTGGCGCTCCTGCTCGGGGGCGCGATCCGGGGCGGCCGGGTCCTCGCGGACTGGCCCGGGCTCGGAGCGCGAGCGCGCCTCGAGGGGCGCGATCTCCGCCCCACGACCGACCTGCGGTCGGTGCTCAAGGGCGTCCTGCACGATCACCTGCAGGTGACGGATCGCGCCCTCGGCGAGGTCGTCTTCCCGGACAGCCGCCCCGCACGGCGCATGACGGATCTCGTGCGCGCTTAAGTTGGGAGTCGCGGAGGCGGGCCGGCCCGATCAGCGCCTTACGCCAAGCGCCCTGCCACACTGGCGGCGCTGTGGGCCCTGGTGGCGGCGCCGGGTCGGTCGGCGAAGCTCCATGTCGCTGGCGCTGGGTCGTTGATGACCCGCTCTACCTGGTTTCCGACGGAAGCGACTGGTCTGGCCACACGACCCTACCGAGTTCCTTCTGCTCCACGAGGAAGAGTCGAACGAAGGTCAACATCGTGGCCTGGAACGGAAAAGCGCCAGGTACCGGCACGGCCACATCATAGCCCTCGAGACCATCTATCTGCAGATACCCCGCATATTCTTGCGGTCCTACCTCCTGGTCGGTTGCCATCCACAACGAGACCTTGTGCGCGGTGAACGTACCACAGGCGCAGACTGCCCATTCCCGCACGCGCCCAAGGCGCACCAGGCGACCTGTGACGGATCGCGCCCTCGGCGAGGTCGTCTTCCCGGACAGCCGCACCGCACGACGCCTGACGGATCTCGTGCGCGCCTAAGTTAAGGTAGCGGCCATGCAGGACGTCATCGACGGGTTGTTGGCCCGCGTCGGCCACTACGAGGGGCACGGCATCGACCACGAGGAGCAGCCCTTCTACGGGGAGCTCCTGGTCGAGCCCCTCTTCCCCGAGCTCGGGGTGGCCTACCAGTTCCGCGCGCTCGGCATCGACGGCACCGTCTACCGCGACGAGCGCGGGTGGGTGGCGCGAGACGACACCGGGCAGGTCGCGCTGTGGACCATCCACGCGGCCGGCCGGGGGGTCCGCAAGCACGCCTTCCGGCACCTGGCCCCCACCGAGGGGCCCGAGCACTGCCTCGTGTTCGGGGTCGGGGAGCCCGCCGAGGTCGACACCCACCGGGTCGAGGTCGCTATCGAGCTCTGGGCCGACGGCGACGTGGGGTACCGCCTGTCGCAGGGCAACCCCGGCGGGCCCTTCGAGCTCCGCTCCTCGGTGCGCATGGAGCCCCTCGCGAGCGAGGGCGAGGAGTAGCCCTCAGAACACCCAGGCGATCCCGAGCTGGGGCAGCGGCAGCACGGCGATGGGGCCTTCCTGGTCGCCCACCACGGTGATCGTGAGGTCGCCCCAGAGCGCGCGCCCGCTCGACGCGTCGCGCCGGGTCTCGATCCCCATCCCGAGGCCGGCCCCCCACAGCGCGCCGAGGCCCGTCCAGCCGTGGATCCCGGCGCCCTCGACGAGGTAGAGCCGCGAGCGCGGATTCTGACCGAGGTACTGCTGGAACCGCAGGCCCACGGAGCCCCCGACGCCGAGATCGGGCAGCGCCATCGGCAGGCCGGTGACCTGGACCCGGCCCCAGTCCCCCATCGGGAGCCCGAGCGTGACCCCCGCGCCCATCGCCATGCCCACGGACATGCCGAACGACAGGCCGTTCTTCAGCGGGGGCTCCTCGAGCGGTCCGGGCCCCTCGTACGGCGCCGCGAGGCCCGCTGCCGCCAGCCACCAGGTGAGCATCTCCACCTCCTTCCGGGACGTCGGACACCGCAAGGCCAGCGATCGGTCCTCGCCGCGTGTAACCCACGTGAGCCCGGGACCTGTAGGCGCGCTCGCGTGGTGATCCGAGGGTTGGGGCATGCTCACATTCATGCTTTCCACCGCAGTCCTCGCGAAGCCGGCCGCCCCCGTGGTGGCCGACCACACGGCTCAGGCCCTGTCGTTCGGCGAGTTCATGATCGGCACGTCCGGTCTCCACTTCGGCGTGGCCCCCCGCGTCCAGCTCGGCACCCGCATCATCGGGGACGCCATCGGGCTGCCCAACGTGACCGGCCGCGTGCAGATCCTCGACTTCCCCAAGGTGGACCTCGCAGTCGACGCCTCCTGGGTGGGGTCGAACCTCGAGGGGCTGTCGCTCGCGGGGGTGGGCGGCGCGATCCAGTCCTCGGTGCACGTGGGGCGCGTGTCCGGCCACCTCGGGCTGCGCACCTACCGCTTCGCGATGGAGGGGATCCCCACGGCCGCCCCGCGCTGGATCGTGGGGATCGCGGGCACCGACCCGCTGGCCGACCTCGCCCAGATGGCCGCGGAGCAGGGGATCGCGACCGCGGCCAACTACCAGGTCACCAACCTGCGGGCGGCCGTCGAGACGCGCCTGTTCGGCAAGGCCGCCCTGCTCGTGCAGTCGAGCGTCGCGTTCGGCGGGCAGTCGGGCGTGCAGGCGCAGGCCACGGTGGAGGACTACACCGTGGACGTCGGCGCGGGGCTTCCCGGCGCGCGCACCCTCGACGAGTCCACCACGCCCGGGGGGAGCTGGGTGGTGAGCGTCGCGTGGCAGCAGCAGATCGGGCCGCTCCACGTCCGCGCGGGCTACGGCGCCTCGAAGGTCCCCTATGCCTGGATTGCCCAGTCGACGGCGGTGCACCTCCGCGGCGGCGGCTTCAAGAAGAAGGAGCGCAAGCTCGACACCGTGGCCGTGGCAGAAGTCCCGGAGTAGCTCCACCGAGCGTGGCCGAGCCTGGATGGAGCTCGCACATTAAGGCCCCGGCATGGTCCAGCGCCCCGACTCGCCCTCCGAAGAGCCCCCTGCGCCGCGCACCGGCGTGCGCCTGGCCAAGCGCCTGCAGGATCTGGTCGGTCGCGCCAGCCGCGACTTCCGGCTGCTCGAGCCCGGCGACCGCGTCCTCTGCGGCCTGTCCGGGGGCAAGGACAGCTACGCGATGATCTGGCTCCTCCGGGAGCTCCAGCGCCGCACCCCGTTCGACTTCGAGCTCGTGGCGGTCAACCTCGACCAGGGGCACCCGGGCTTTCCGCAGCACGTCATCCGGGACTGGTGCGAGGCCGAGGGCTTCGAGTACCGCATGCTCCACCGCGACACCTACTCCGTCGTGCTCGACAAGGTGCCCGAGGGCAAGACGTACTGCTCGCTGTGCTCGCGGCTCCGCCGCGGGATCCTCTACGACGCGGCGGTGGATCTGGGCTGCACGAAGATCGCGCTCGGCCACCACCGCGACGACGTCATCGAGACCCTGCTGCTCAACCTGCTGTTCGCCGGCCAGCTCAAGGCGATGGCGCCTCGGCTCACGAGCGACGACGGCCGCAACGTCGTGATCCGGCCCCTCGTCTACTGCGACGAGGCGGAGATCGCGCGCTTCGCGCAGGAGCAGGCCTTCCCGGTGGTGCCCTGTGACCTCTGCGGCTCGCAGGAGAACCTCCAGCGGCAGCAGATCAAGCGGATGATCGCGGAGTGGAGTGAGCGGCACCCCCGCGTGAAGGGCAGCATGCTGGCCGCCATCGGCAACGTGCGTGCCTCGCACCTGCTCGATCGCGGGCTGCTCGAGCGCCTCGGCCTCACCGAGCCCCAGAGCGACGACGCCGCCGTGCCCTGAGATCGTCTTCGGGCAATGGCCCCGACGCCATGCTACGCACCGCGTGCTCTGTTTTATGGAGACTCTGATGACGCGCTGTGTATGCTGGCTCGTGCTGTTGGCCTGTGGATCGACGGCCTGTGGGCCGATCGCCGACGACAACGAAGCTCCCGACATCGTAGACGACGGCTCCCTGCTCCGGATCGCGGAGGGCACGCCCGAGGCGTTCGGGGTGCTGACCCTGCTCAACGACCCGGACACCACCCTCGACCTCCTCGACCTCGACGTCGGGCTCGACGTGCGGGCGGCCACCTCGCTGATCGAGCACCGCAACGGGGAGGACGGCCGGCTCGGGACCGCCGACGACGACCTGTACGAGACCATCGCCGAGGCCGACGACCAGTACTACGTCGGCGACGCCGCGTTCGAGGCGCTCTTGACCTACGCCACGGTGAACGGGTGGATTCCCGATCAGGACGACGTGGTGGGCGTGTGGGAGGGCGTGCCGTTCACCGCGGTCCAGGTGCAGAAGGTGCTGCAGCTGGTCAACACCGCGTCGGAGGCCGAGCTCGACGACGACGTCGCGCTGGATCGCCGCGCGGCGGCGGGCATCGTGAAGCAGCGCCCGTTCGACGACGTGGGCACCCTGGCGGAGGTGCCCTACGTGGGCGAGTCGGCGCTCCGCAAGCTGCAGGAGTATGCCGATGCCGCCTTCGGCGCGGGCGAGGTCGGCGAGTCGTGCGATACCCACGCCGACTGCCTGCCCGAGCTGCGCTGCATGGGCTCGATCGCCTACGGCTCGGGGATCGAGTGCGTCGACACCTGGGGGGTGTTCTCCTACGAGGGCCCTGCGCCGATCCCCGACGACGGCACAGCGCTCGTCACCTCCGTCGACGTCCAGGGGCTGGCCTCCGTCCCCGTCGACGTCGTGCTCACCATCGACGTGGACCACCCGCGGCCCGCCGACCTCGTCCTGTCGATCGACAACTTCAACGGCTACGGCACCACGCTGTGGAAGGGCGGCGACGACGACCCCAGCCTGGAGATGGTGGTCTACGCGTTCCCCGGCGACGACGAGGTGCACGGGCTGTACAACGTGCACCTCACGGACACCGTGCCCGGCTCCGAGGGCGTGCTCAACGGCTGGGACCTGCTCGTGATCTCCGCTTACGACTGATCGCTACCGCTACCGGTCGGGCAGGCGCACGAATCCCGGATCCGGGTCGTCGACGAGCGGCCCGCCGCGCTCCCGCGCAGGGGTGCGGGTGCGCCACGACCAGTGCATGCGCAGCGCCTCACGCAGCGCGTAGTGCGGCTGGACCACGGCCTGCGCCCCCCGGGTGAGGCCCACCAGCGCCCCGGCTCGGTCGAGCACCGCGCTCGGCGCTGACGGCGCAGCCTCGAGCACGATCGCGGGCGGCTCCTGCTGCAGCAGGAAGCCGTGGATGGGGACCTCCTCGGGCCGGCGGCCACCCGACCACAGCGCCACCGCCTCGGCCGCGTGGGGCAGCCGCGGAGCCATCGGCGCGCAGGGCAGCTCCGAGCCCGCCACCGAGAGGATCGCCACGTCGGCCGCGGCGTTGGCGGCGTACCACGTGGCGGATCGGCGCCCCCTCGCGGTGTGGACCACGATCGGCTCCCCCGGAGCGGGCACGCCCGAGGCCGGCACCCACGCCCACCCGTCGGCGCTCACCACAACCCCCGCGGGGCCCCCCCGCCCAACGGTGATCACCGTGTCGCGAGGATCCTCGGGCTGGTCCCGCGACGTGCACCGCCGGACCTGGAGCGGCTCCCCTCGCTCGAAGAACGCCTGCCGGCCGGCCTGCTCGAGCGCGCCGACGAAGCGCTCCCGGGCGAGGACCTGCCCGAACGCGCGCACCACCACCTGCTCCCCGGAGGCGGCGAGCGGGGCCCACCCGATGGTCGACACCTCGTAGATCACCGCCTCGTGGCGCCGATCCAGGAGCTGCCACCAGATCTCGACAGCCCGGCCGGCCGCGCCCTCGCGCGCGACCTCCGCGACCGCGCGAACCTCGCCGTCGAGCACGAAGCGGGCCTCGACCGACCGGTCGGGCCCCTGGGGCTCGAACCCGAGCAGCGGGAACCCCTCGGCGCGGCCGTGCGCCACGAGCGCCGACCGGAGCGCGCCCGGGGCCCCGAGCGCCCGGCCGGCGCGGTGGCCGAGCACCGGCTCGGCCAGGGTGAACGGCGCGGGCATGCGGCCGGCGACGTCGAGCGGGGGGCGGGCACTCCAGGCGGCGGCGTCGGGGGCGGACGCCCCCGTGCCGGTGACGAGCCAAGCCGCTGCGGCCACGAGTCCGAACCCCATCGTCGCCTCCACCCTCCAGGCAGTGTACCGACCTCGAAGGCGACCTACAGGTGTAGCGAGTCGGCCGGAGCCGGGTACGACCCAACCAGCAGACCCTGCGTGAAGGAGATCCCGTGACCCGAGTCGCCCTCGTCGCCGGCCAGCGAACCCCGTTCGTGAAGGCCCTGACCCACTTCAAGGAGATCCCGGCCGTCGACCTCGCGACCCACGCGGTGAACGGCCTGATCGACCGCTCGGAGCTCGACCCCACGGACGTGCCCGAGCTTCAGCTCGGGCTCGTGGTGGTGGATCCCCGGATCCCGCACATGGCGCGGGAGGTCGTGTTCCGCAGCCAGCTCACCCCCCGCACGCGCGCCGTCACCGTGACCGACAACTGCATCACGGGCACCTCCGCGGTCGTGGCGGTGCACGATGCGATCCGCCTCGAGCGGATCGAGCTCGGCATCGCGGCCGGGGTCGAGTCGATGTCGAACACGGCACTCCTCGTGAAGCCCCGGCTCGCCGCGGCGCTGCGCGACAGCTCCGCCGAGCGCTCCACGCGGGCGAAGCTCGCCGCGTTCACCCAGGTCCGCCCCTCGGATCTGGTGCCCACGCTGCCAGGCATCGAGGAGCCGAGCACCGGGCTGTCGATGGGCGAGCACACCGAGCTCATGGTCAAGGAGTGGAAGATCGGCCGGGAGGTCCAGGACGAGATCGCGTACCGCTCCCACATGCGGGCCCACGCCGCGACCGAGGACGGGCGCCTCACGGCCGAGCTCACCCCGCTGCAGGGCGTCGATCGTGACACGATGGTGCGGGCGAACACCTCGATCGAGAAGCTCGGCAAGCTCAAGCCGGTGTTCGACAAGGAGCAGGGCACGCTCACCGCCGGCAACAGCTCCCCGCTCACCGACGGGGCCGCCGCCCTGCTGCTGATGAGCGAAGCGCGGGCCAAGCGCGACGGCCGAGAGATCCTCGCCTTCGTGAAGGACTTCGAGCACGCCGCGATCGATCCCGCCGACGGGCTCCTGATGGGTCCCGGCGTAGCGGTGCCCCGGCTCCTCCGTCGCGCCGGCATCGGCCTCGACGAAATCGGCGTCGTCGAGATGCACGAGGCGTTCGCGGGGCAGGTCGCCTGCAACCTCGCGGCGTGGGAGAAGGGCTGGAAGGAGGAGGCCATCGGCACGATTCCGCCCGAGCGGCTCAACGTGACGGGCGGCTCGATCGCCATCGGCCACCCCTTCGCCGCGACGGGCATTCGGATCCTCACGACGGTCGCCCACGAGATGGCGCGCCAGGGCGCGTGCTACGGCCTCGTCAGCATCTGCGCGGCGGGCGCCCAGGCGGTCGCGGTGCTCCTCGAGCGAGACGCGTAGCGAGCACTCTTCTGCTGGATGGGGCCTCCGCCCGATCCGAGGGTGCGGGCGCCCGGCCTCGCCTGTTTGTTGCGCTCTTGGGTCTCCAAGACACCGTGTTAGCGCCGCAGCGGGGTGCCCTGCCGGGGGGTGCCCCGCTGCTTGCTCAGCTCAGGTCGAGGGAGCCCGTGGCGTGCTGCCCGAAGTTCCCGCTCCCCGCGCCCACGAAGTCGAGCACGGTGCGATGGTAGTTGGAGTGCGGCACCCCGCCGAAGTCGTGGTGCTGGCCCTGCGCGATGCCGCCGGACTCGCCCCCTGCGAGCAGCCAGGTCATGTCGCCCGCGTAGTGGACGTTCGGATTGCCGAACTCGGCGAACAGCGTGAACATCGTGTTCGACAGGAGGTCGCTCCCGCCCTCGTCGATGTCCGCCATCATGCGCATCGTCTCCGCCATCTGCGCCACGTGCCACTCGTGGATCCGCATGAAGTCGGCCATGCCCGTGCTGGTCGTCGCGTGCGAGAAGGTGTGGTGGTCTTGGGTGAGCCCGAGGTGCTTGTAGACGGTGTAGCTCGCGCTCGGCCCGCTCATGAAGGTGACGATGCGCGTGAAGTCGCACTGCAGCGCCAGCACCGTGAGGTCCGCCATCGCGCGGTACCGCAGGTGGAAGTCGGCCTGGTCCCCCGCCGGCGGGGTGAGCGGCCGGGGGCACTCGAACTCCTCGATGCGCTCGATCGACTGCTCCACCTGACGCACGCTGGTGACGTACTGGTCGAGCTTGCGCTTGTCGTCGGTGGCGAGCTTGCGGTTGAGGTCGTTGGCGCGCTCGAGCACCGCGTCGAGCACGCTCTTGCGCAGGCTCTGGCTCTCGTCCGTCTTCACCGGATCGGCGCCCGCGAAGATCTTGCCGAACAGGCGGCGTGGCGACGTGATCTTCGCGAGCGGGCGGCTGTCGCGGCCCCACGAGATGTGGTCGACGTAGACCCCGCTGTTGCCGCCCGTGAGGATGCCGGGCTCTCGCAGGCCCAGCTGCAGCGAAGGAACCGGGGTGTTGCTCCCGATGGCGAGCGCGGCCACCTGGTCGACGCTGACGCCGGCGTTGAGCGCCCCCCCGAGGCTGATCCGCTGGTCGCTCAGCGCGCTCGCGGTCGCGGCCTCGTGGGTGCTGTAGTCGTCGATCGCGCGGTTGCGCAGCCCCGAGACCTGGCTCAGCCGGTCCCAGACGTCCTGCATGGGGCTCAGGACCCCCGCGGCGGAGCCCGTGGCCTCCGGCTGGAAGGCCTTGAAGTGCAGCCCGTTGGGCACGAACCAGTAGACCATGCGGCGGGGCGCCGTGGTCTCCCCGGCCCAGGCGGTGCGGGGGAGCGCGGACGGCAGGAACGGCAGCCACAGGGTGGCGGCGGCGCTGCGGAGGAAGAAGCGGCGGTTCATTGCAGATCCTCCAGATCGTCCGAGAGGTCTGCGCGGTGGAGGAACACGTCGTGGGTGACCATCGCCTGGACCAGCGCCGGGAAGGTCCCCCCTCCGTTCACGAACGCACGGGTGATGTCGTCGAGGTTGCGGTCGTCGGCCTCGACCGGCGGGCGGCCGAGGGCGAAGTGGAAGGTCTGCTCCACGATGCACCGGGGCAGGCGCGAGTCTCCCGCGACCCAGAAGGCGAGGTCCTGCACGCCGGAGACCGGCCGACCCTCGATCACGACCTGGGTGTCGACGCGAGCGCCGAGCTCGTCGTAGACGCGCTCTCCTCCCGTGGCGTCGAAGGAGCCCATCGCGAAGCCGATCGGGTCCATCACCTTGTGGCAGGTATGGCAGGGCTCACCGGACCGCTGAATCTCCTCCTGCTCCCGGACCGAGCCGACGAACTGCGACAGCTCGAGGTCCTGGTCGACGTCGGGCGGCGGCGGCGGCGGCGAGTCACACAGCATGCGGCCGAGCACCCACTTGCCGCGGCGCACCACGCTCGGCGCGCCGGGGTAGCTGTGGCTCATCAGCCAACCCGCCGTTCCGAGCAGGCCGCGCCGTGGGGTGGCATCAAGAGAGACCCGCTGCCAGCCCTCGCCGGTGATCGGCATCTTGTAGTGCTGGGCGAGGCGCGGGTTCACCTCGGTGGTCTCGGCCATCAGCAGATCGGCGTAGTTGATCCGGCCGCCCACGAATCGATCGGCGATGAACCGCATCTCGTCGATGATCGCGACCTTCAGCTCGTCGTCGAAGTCTCGGTAGACGCTCTCGTCGGGCTCGAAGTCCTCGAGGACATCGATGTCGAGCCACTGTGCGGCGAACGTGTCGACGAGGGCGGACGAGCGCCGGTCGGCGAGCATGCGCCGCGCTTGCTCCGCGACGACCCCGGGGTTGGTGAGCTCGCCCTCTGCGGCGAGCTCGAGCAGGGTGTCGTCGGGCCCCGAGGACCAGAGGAAGTACGACAGGCGGCTCGCGATCTCGTGACTGTCGAGGGGGAGCGGGGGATCCCCGAGCTCGGGGCTCCGCTCCACGCGGAACACGAACTCGGGCGCCAGCATGGCCCCCTTGAAGGCGACCCGCAGCCCCTCCTCGAAGGAGCCGTTCACCGCGGCGCCGAGGTTGTACAGCCCACGGGCCCAGGCCACGTCGTCGGCCGTCGCGGGGCGACGCCAGGCACGCGTCACGAACCCGGCCAGCACTTCGTCCACACACGTGTCGCGGTCCCGCGGGGAGCAGAACACGACGTCGTGGTAGGTCTCGGAGAGCGTGGGCTCGAGGTCGAGCGGACCACGCACGGTGATGTTGTCGATCCCCGCCACGTTCGACCGCTGGGTGAGCTCGATCGTGTGGTTGCCGGCCTCGAGGTAGATCTCCGCCCCGAGAGTCTGCGGAAAGTCGCGGCTCTGCGAGAAGAAGTTGAAGACCTCGAGGGCCTCCCCGTCGACGGAAACCCGCACCGTGGGCGAGTCGCCGTTGGGGGCCCACCCCGTGAGCGAAATCTCGTAGAGCCCCTCGAAGGGCAGCTCGAGGTTCGTGGCGGACGAGCCCTGGAGGTTGTAGTACCCGAAGCCATCGGGGCGGCCGCCGGTGTGCCCCACCCAGCCACCCTCCATCTCGATGACGTACTCGGCCTGGTACGCCCCGAAGAACTCGGTCAGGGCTTCGTCGATGGCCTCGTCCCACGTCTCGATGTGGAGCGGGGAGATCGTGAGCGCGTCGGCGATCGTCAGGAAATCGTACGCCTCCTCGTCCTGCGGGAGCAGGCGGGAGGGCTTCGTGTCGGTTCCGAGGAGGGCGGTGAGGGTCCGATCGAACTCGTCCCGGTTCACCCGGCGCATCGGCGCCCTGCCCATCTCCAGCGGAGCTGTCGACAGCGACGTTTCCTGACTGCAGCCGAGCAAGCCCAGGCTGAGGGTCAGCAGCATCGTGTCCTCTCGTCGAGTGCCGCCCATCATACATGAGGGCATCTCAACTCGCACTTCAACGACGCCGAAATCTCGCCGGGGGGGTCAGGGGAGGAACGAATACAGCCCAACGAGGCGCGTGTGGGCGAGAATGTGGCCCTGGATCGCCTTCATCGCGTCGGCGCCCCCGAAGGCTCCCGAGAGGCCCAGCGACGCCACGTCGAGTGCGAAGAGGTGAAATGCGTACGCATGAATGCGCTCATCGTTCCAGGGCGGGCAGGGGCCGTCGTAGCCAAAGTACTGCCCCTCCATGTCGGGATCGCCCGAGAACCAGCTGGTGTAGTCGTTGATGCCGATCACCCCGCCCTCGGGCGGAGGCGTGGGCCCCTTGCCCTTCGGGGTGACCGCGCTCGCGTGAGTACCCTCGGCGACCTCTCGCAGCGTGGGGGGAATGTCGATCCAGACCCAGTGGTAGAAGGGGGCGCGCTCGAGCCAGACATCGACGGTCACGCCTTCCTTGTTCACGTTCGTGCCGTCCGTGGGCGCGTCGGGATCCTCGCAGATCAGGGCGAGAGACTTCGCCGCGTCGGGCACACCGCTCCAAGCGAGGTGGGGATTGCGGTTGTCGGCGAACGTGACGTGGGACGTCGGATCCGGGCGGCAGAACGCGAGCCGGGCGTCGAGGTGGGTGTAGGGGCGGAAAGACTGGCTGACGAGGTTCATGGTCACTCCAACATCGCTGCGAACAAGCTCAGGGCACGATCGTGATCTCTTCGGAGAGCACCGTGGAGCCCGCGCCGTCGCCCTCCTCGGCCACGAACCACACCTTCACCGGGTTGGCGGCCGGGAGGGAGGCGGGCGCGCGATACTCGAACTCCACACGTCGCTCGCGGACCCGCCCCTCGCCGGGGGTGAGTCCCCCCGCGAGGGTGAACGGATAGGCGGCGAGCGGACCTCCCTGGGGGTCCCTCGACTCCAGGCAGATCCGGGCGACGTTGCCGGTGGACACCGTGTTCGGGAAGTCGCAGCCTCCCTCCCGTCGGGGGATGGGCTGCAGGCTCGGGTTGTCGTTGACCCCGCGCAGCCGGTTGCTCACCACCACGCTGCGTCCCGCGAGGTGCACGCCCTCTGCGGGGAGCTGCCGCATCAGCGCCTCCGGATCCGACAGCAGGGGGATGATGTCGGCCCACGGGGGATTGACCGATGCCGCCTGCTGGATGACGGGGCACGTGAGGTGCTCGCACGCGAGCACGAAGAACGGCAGCCGCACCTCGGTGACGAGCACCAGCAGCTGCTCGTCGATCTCCTCGACGGCGAGCTCGTGCCATTCCCCGTCCTGGTCGTCGTCCTCGGCGCCCTCGAGGAGCGGCTGCCACTGCTCGATCACCAGGGGGCGCAGCCCCTCCCAGAAGAACAGGCACACGCCGTCTTCGTCGGGCACGCAAGACCAGATCATCACGTCGAGCTCGACGCCCCGAGGATTGGCCACGTACGGGCGGAGCCGCAGCGGCTCGCCCGAGGGCACTTCCGGCGATCGGGCGACCACGCCGAGCACCCGCACGTCGGTCACCAGCGTGTCGCGCTCGTCGCTCACGAGCTCCTGCAGCTCGCAGGCGCCAAGCCCGAGGATCGCGAGGAGAGAGAGCACTAGAAGTCCGCCCGCAAGCCGAAGGCCGGCACGATGGGGAGGCCCGTGATCGGGCGCTCCTCGAGGTTGACGGTGAAGGTCATCAGCTCCTGGTTGGAGCGATTGGTGACGTTGGTGATGTCGAGGTACAGCGACAGCGCCCAGCGCTCGAAGGTGAACTGCTTGTCGACCCTCAGATCGAGGGCCAGGAACGGATCGAGCCGCGCGCCGTTGGTGGGGCCGAACACCGGCACCCGCGCCCGCCCCTCCAGGTTCTCGAAGTTGCTCCTCACGATCTCGGTGTAGGGAATCCCCGAGGCGAGGCGGAGGCGGCCCCCGAGCCGCCATCCCCGGCCGAGCTGGTGGCTGCCGACCGCCACGATGTTCACCGGCTGGTCGTAGTCGAACAGGAAGATGGGCTCCCCCGCCCGGTTCTGACGCGTAGACCGCAGGAACGTGGCCGCGACCCACCCCACGGTGCGGTCGGTGCGCAGGCGGACCTGCATCTCGACGCCGTTGACCGAGCCGCGGCCATCGTTGGCCCAGTCCCCGGTGTCGAGCGGCCCCGGCTTCGGGGGGGTCGTGAAGAACTCGAAGGCGTCCTGCCGGCCGACCACGAGCTGCGTGAGGTTCTTGTGGAAGGCGGTCACCCGGACGTCAGCCGACGACGACAGCTTGTGGCGCACCCCCACCGAGAGGTCGTGGCTGCGCGCGGGGCGCAGGAGCTCGCTTCCGAGCGGCTCCACCTGGCGCAGGGTGGGGAACTGCGAGTACACCCCGAGCGTGGCTTCCACGTCGGTGCGGTCGCTCGCCTCCCAGCGCAGCGACGTGCGCGGATCGAGCGTGGTCACCCGGGTGGGCCCGTCGGTCACCCGCGTGTCGCTGCGCAGGCCGGCCACCACCTCCAGCGGCCCCGCGACCCCCGTGAGCTGCCCGTACACGCTGCCGATCGCACTCAGCGCGTCTCCATCGTCGGGCCGGCCGAAGGTCGGCACGTCGAACCGCCAGACGTCGGAGGCCGCGCTCCCCTGCACGCCGAGCAGCAGCCCCACCGGAAGCTCGTCGACCCCGACGACCCGCTCCACCTCGGCACGCGCGCTCGCGGCGACGGTGCGCTCCTCCGCGATCCCGTCCGGCGAGACCTCGAAGGTCTGCGCGTCGGGACCGGCCTGCAGCGTGATCTCGCCGCGCCACGGTCCCGCGCCCTGGCGCGCATACCGCACGCGGCCGCGAAAGAAGCGGATCCCGATGCCCAGGTCGAGCTCGGGCGGGGGCTCCTCGACCTCCGCGCCGCCAGGGGGGCTCGGAGTGTCTTCGTCGACCTCGTCGAACACCTGGAACAGGTCGCTCGAGACGAGGAACATGGCGTCGATCCGCTCCGGACCGACCGGGTCGTAGAGCACCCGGAACTGTCCGTCCCAGAACCTCGGCGCCTGCACGGGCTGTGTGACGAGGTCGTTGATGATGGGCTGGGCGAGCGCATCGATGTAGGACCGGCGAGCCGACGCAGTGATGCTGACCCGCCCGGTGCGCACCTCGGCGAAGCCAGTGGCCTGGAACAGATCGACCGAGGCGTAGGCGCGGCTCTTCTCGGGGAGCGAGTCGCTGACCCGGAGATCCACGACCCCTCCGAGGGTGTTGCCGTAGCGGACGCCGAAGCCGCCGGAGAGGAACCGAACGTCCTTCAGGAAGTCCCCGTTCACGACGGTGGACAGGCCTCCGAAGTGGAACACGAGCGGGATGGGCAGACCGTCCACGAAGAACGACGAGTCGTCGGGCGACGTCCCGCGGACGAGCAGCTGGCCGAGGTTGAAGGGCGGCCGGGCCACGCCCGGGAGGTTCTGCACGGTTCGCACCACGTCGCCGCCGCTACCGGGGAGGAAGCGGATGTCGTCGAGCGTGACCACCTGCTCGGAGACCTCCTCCTCGACGGTGCCGACGACCACCACCTCCTGGATGTCCTCGAAGATGGTCAGGTCGGACTCGTCCTCACGCGGCGCGTAGACCGGGATCGTGAGCCTCGCGAGCGCCCCCACCGGGACGTCGGCCGCGTCGCGGGCGGGCGTGAACGTCGCCTCGGCGACCTGCTGAAGCGCCTGCTGGTCGATCTCGGGGAACCCCGACGACTCGACGACCCGGACCCCCCGGACGGTTCCCACGGGCGAGACCTCGACCTCGAGCACCACCACCCCGTCGGCCGGCCCCACGATCAGGCGGAGGTCCTCCACCGGCTCGGGCACGGTCTGCCCCCAGGCAGCCGCGACGATCCCGGCCCACAGCCTCAGCCCTGCGACGATCACGGCGCCCCGAGGCGAGCGAGCCAGAACAGCCCGGCGAAGACCTTGGGATCGGTCATGACGCCCTCGGCGGCGCGCTCTGCCACGAAGTCGGGCACGCGGGCCTGCGGCACCTCGTGGACCACGATCGCCTCGTTGCCCACGCCGCCGCCGGGGCCGATCCGCTGGAGCTCGGTGGCGAGGAACAGGCTCAGGACCTCGCTCGACATCCCCGCCGACCCGGGACCGCCGGGCAGGGGCTCGATCCGCCCGGCGCGCCACCCTGTCTCCTCCTCGAGCTCGCGCGCTGCCGCGTCGCTCAGGGACTCGCCCGCAGCCTCGTCGCCGGCCAGCCCCGCGGGCAGCTCCAGCACGCGAGCGCCGACCGGAGGCCGGTACTGCTCCACCATCAGCACCCGGGACTCGGGGGTGCGGGCGACCACGACGACGACGCCGCGGGCATTCACCCGCTCGGCCCACTCCCATCCGTCACGACGGACGAGGCGGAGGAAGCGCCCTGCCCCGAGTACCTCCATCCGTTGACCTCCGGCCGACCACCCTAGCGCCGGCCGACGCGACTAGGCTACCGTTTCGCGGCGCTCGGGCACCCGCAGGGCCGGGACGAGATAAGGGTGGCGGCTCTTCGGGAGGCCGCCATGGACATGTTCGACCAGATCGCGGAGCGCAAGCACGAGCAGGTCGTGTTCTGCCACGACCCCGACACGGGGCTCCGGGCGATCGTCGCCATCCACGACACCACGCTCGGCCCGGCGCTCGGCGGCACGCGGATGTGGACCTACGAGCACGACGGGGCAGCCATGCAAGACGCCCTGCGGCTCGCCCGCGGCATGACCTACAAGTCCGCGGCCGCCGGCCTGAACCTCGGCGGCGGCAAGGCCGTGATCATCGGCAACAGCAAGACCGACAAGAACGAGATGCTGTTCCGCTCCTACGGCAGGTTCATCCAGGGGCTCTATGGCCGCTACATCACCGCCGAGGACGTGGGCACGTCTGTGCAGGACATGGAGTGGGTGCGCATGGAGACCGACTTCGTGGTCGGGATCAGCCGCGCCCTCGGGGGCTCGGGCGATCCGAGCCCGTTCACCGCACTCGGCGTGCTCCAGGGCATGCGGGCCGCCCTCATGGAGACCACGGGCTCCGACAGCCTGGCCGGAAAGCGGGTGGCCGTCCAGGGGGCGGGCCACGTCGGCTACCACCTGGTCGGGCACATCGTAGAGCGCGGCGGCACCGCGATCGTGGCCGACATCGACCACGAGAACCTCCGTCGGGCCACCGCAGACTTCCGCGGGGTCGAGGTCGTCGCTCCCGACGCGATCTACGACGTGGACTGCGACATCTTCGCGCCCTGTGCGCTCGGCGCGGTCATCAACGACGACACCCTGCCGCGGCTGCGCTGCAGCATCGTGGCCGGCTGCTCGAACAACGTGCTCGCCGAGGACCGCCACGCGTCCGCGCTGGCCGAGCGCGGCATCCTCTACGCGCCGGACTACGTGGTCAACGCCGGAGGCCTGATCAACGTGGCCAACGAGCTCGAGGGCTACAACCAGGACCGGTCCACCCAGCAGGTCCAGGGGATCTTCGACATCACGCGGGAGATCTTCCGGATCGCGAAGCACGAGGGGATGACGACCGCTCAGGCCGCAGACCGGCTCGCGGAGCGGCGGATTCAGACCGTGGCGCGGATCAAGGACGTGCACGTGCCCGATCCGGTGCGGCGAATCTTCAGTAACCGAGGTCAACCCTGACGCGGCTGCCGGGGGTCTCCCCGGCCGCCAGCGTGCGCAGCACCTCGGCCAGCGCGCGGGTGCGCAGCTCCTCCGTAGGCGCTCCGTGACCCGCCCGATGCGGCGACAGCACCACGTTGGGCAGCTCGTGGAACGGCAGCTCCGACGCGGGCGTCGCCTCCCGCGCGTCGGGCTCGGGGTAGCGCCACCACACGTCGAGCCCCGCCGCGAACAGCCGCCGGTCGCGCAGGGCAGCGTACAGCGCGGCCTCGTCGCAGACCGCGCCGCGCGCGATGTTGACGAGCACCGTGGACGGGGACATCCGGGCGATGCGGTCGGCATCGAGCAGCCCCTCGGTGTCCGGCGTGAGCGGGAGCGCCAGGATCACCGCCCGGGCCGTCGCCAGCTCGGCGTCGAGCCGGTCGGGCCCGTCGTCGCGCCGAAGGCCGACCACGTCCATCCCGAGCGCCGTGAGCGCCGCCCCGATCCGGCGCCCGATCGCGCCGAAGCCGACCACCACCGCGCGGTGGCCGGCGAGCCCCGGGCTGTCGTCGGGCGCCCACCGAGGGCGCCAGTCCCCCTGCCGCAGAGCCTCGTGCATCGGCACGAGCTGCCGCGCCGCCGCGAGGAGCAGAAAAGGACTGTACCTGCCCCCAGTGCCATGGAGAGCGCAAGATGATTGGTTATG
>CAYMSU010000037.1:0-21371 GCA_964393165.1 uncultured Enterobacteriaceae bacterium | reverse complement strand
TGCTCGGCGGCGCGCGTCTTGTTGTTGTCGGCGAGCTGCAGCGCCCGCCGCACCCGGTGCTGCTGGAACAGCTCGGTGGCGTGCACGAGGTCGCCGGTGAACGACCCCTCGCCGGCCGCATCCGCGCGGGGCCGGCGGGGCTCGGGGCCGAGATCGGTCGGCTCGACAGCGGCACCGCCTCGCGCCACGACGCGCGCGACGGCGCTCTTGAGCACGTTGTCGAGCTCTCGGACGTTCCCCGGCCAGGCGCGGGCAGCCAGGATCTCGACCGCCGCCGGCGACAGCGCAAGCGCGTCGACGTGGGGGAGCTCTCCGACGGCGCGCGCGAGCAGGTGATGCGCGAGCGCGGGCACGTCGCCCAGGCGGTCCCGGAGGGGCGGGATCCGGATCACGCACGCGGACAGCCGGTGGTAAAGGTCCGACCGGAACGGGTCCTCGCCCTCGTGCTCGGTGCCACCCATTGCGCCGCCGATCGCGCCACCGATCGCGCCGCCGATCGCGCCGCCGATCGCGCCGCCGATCGCGCCGCCGATCGCGCGATGGGTGGCGGCGACGATGCGGCCGTCGAAGTGGCGCTCCCGATCGTCGCCCATGCGCCGAAAGGTGCCCTCCTGGAGCAGGCGGAGCAGCTTCGTCTGCACGGTGGGCGCGAGCTCGCCGATCTCGTCGAGGAACAGGGTGCCCGCCTTGGCGCGCTCGACGAGGCCGGCACGCGCCCGGTCGGCGCCGGTGAAGGCCCCCCGCTCGTGGCCGAAGAGCGTGCTCTCGGCAAGCTCGGGAGCCACGGTGCCGCAGTTGAGCGCAACGAACGGACCCTGCCGCCCGGACAGGTCGTGGACGGCCCGGGCGACGGCTTCTTTGCCCGTGCCCGTCTCCCCGAGGATCAGCACCGGCCAGGGCATGGGGGCAAACGCCCGCACGGCGGCGTAGACCTCGCGCATGGGGCCCGAGGAGCCCACGATCCCGTTCAGCCCCTCGACGGCGGGCGGAGGGGCGCAGGCGCGAGGCTTGGGCACGAGCTCGGCCGCGAGCGCACACAGCGCGGCGATTCGCGCTCGGTGGTCGGCGGTGAAGCGGCCGGGGCCTCGCGGATCGTGCAGATAGAGCGCCCCACGGCTGCCGATCGGCACGCACCCCACCGACCGCAGGGCGAGCGCCTGCACGCTGTCGGCGCCCAGGAACCGTGCGTCGGCCTGCGCGTCGTCGGACCACGCGGGGCGGCCCTCCGCGGCCACGCGCCCGAGCACGGAGCGGCTGATCTCGGTGGGCACGATCCACGCGCCATCGGCGGTGCGCCCCGCGGACGGCCCGCCGGCCAGGGCCGAGATCCGGGACCCGGGCCCCTGGCGATCCCACGTGAGGGCCCAGGCCTCGGGGGCCCCGGTGAGCGCTACCGCCTCGTCGACGACGACCTGCAGGCGCTCGGGGAGCGTGGGTCGGGAGGCGAGCGCCGCCAGGCGGCCTCGCGCCCAGGCGAGCGCCCCCGCCGCCCGCAGGAGCCGGGTGAGCGCACGCTCGAGGATCTGCGCGGGATGCTCGTCGACCGCCCGCACCCGGGCGAGGGCCTCGGCGACGTCCGGCGGGAGATCGACGCTCACTGCCACGCATCCACGAGCACAGTGTACCAGGTATGCGTCAAATCAGGGAAGCGACCAAGGTGATCGTGGTGGTCTGGTCGAACTTGCGGAATCCCTCGACCGGCAGGTTGTCGAAGATCAGAGAGTGCCCGAGCTTGAGCTTGAAGATGTCGCTCAGCTTGGAGGTGAACGACGCGGTGTTCAGGATCCGCACGTCTTCCGGCTGGATCAGGTTCTCGTAGACCTCGAAGGTGTCGGACACGCTCACGTTGTCGTTGAACTTGTGCTTGACCCCCAGGAGCACGCGCGCGGCGAGGATGTCGACGAAGTCGCCGGTGGTCCTGAACTCCTGGGCGTAGTCGAGACCGATCTCCCCGCGGAGCTCGGAGTCCTCGTTGGTGACGAAGAGCCGGCTGTACCCGACCTGCTCGTGGGAGCGGAGGTCGTAGCCCGCGAAGATGTCGTGGAAGCCGCCGGCGAGCACGTAGAGGCTGTCGCGCTTGGACAGGAACCGGTCGTAGCGCACCTCGGCGTTGACCCGCCGGGAGTTCTCCTGGAACCCGACGTCCCGCTCGTCCTGCTGGAGCAGCCCGTCGCCGTCGGTGTCGGCCACGGCCGCCCCGAGGTTGGCGCTCGCGAGCGCGGCGAGCTTGTTGCGGTCCCACCGGGTGTCGAAGGTCACGCCGGCGTTGACGGCGTAGAGCACGGCGTTGCCGGAGGTGAAGAGCCCCCCGAGCTCGGCCTCGAGTGAGCGGGTGGCCTCCTCGACGGCAAGGGGGGTGGTCTCCCCGTCGGCGAGCTCAGCGCCTGCGAACTCGGGACCTTCCTGGGCGTGAGCGAGCCCTGTCACGCAGGTGAGCAGGGCGGTCAGCAGAGTCACGGGGAGCCTCCTTCGGCGACGGCGCATCTTAGCAAGCGGTCGCCGGAGGAGGAGGTGCTCGTCGATTAGAGCGGGGCGTACCGGATCGTGGTCGGCCAGCCCAGCGGCTTGAGGCGGGCCGAGCCGCCGCCTCGGATGACCGCGTCGTCGACCAAGTCTCCGTCGGGATCCTCCACGAAGCAGTCGTCGGTGTCGACCGGCTCGATGAAGCTGACCTCGAAGAATGCCGGGTTCTCGACATCGTCCTCGAAGATCGACGAGTAGCCGGAGAGCAGGTCGGGCGAGCGATTGACGTAGTCGGTGACGGTGGCTGCGCCCCGCGAGTCGAGATCGCTGTGGATCACGTTGACGGCGAAGCCGAAGTTCAGCCCTTCGACGAGGACCTCGGGGTCGGCCTCGGACCACCCGAGGGTGGTGTCGAGCGTGCCGCAGTCGCCCTCGGCGGAGCCGTCCTGGGGCTTCAGGCTCCAAGCCCGCATCAGGGGGGCCGAGACGCTGGCCCCGGTGACGTCCAGCGCGAGCACGGAGGTCGGGTCGGCGTACTCGACGGCTGCGCTCGCGTCGTAGACCAGCTTGCAGTCGATCGTCTGCGTGGAGTTCTCGTAGAACTCGATGATCAGCTGGGCGCTCTGCGCGTTGCCGTCCTCGTCGTAGTAGTCCGACAGGCCCCCCTCGGGCAGCGGCACGCCGTCGTAGTAGAACCGGAGCGAGTCCGCGTCCATCAGGTCCGACTCGGGCGTGAAGTCCTCGTCGGAGATGTCGAGTTCCGCGCGTGCACACTCGATGCCCGTCGCCTCGATGAACGGCACGAGGAAGATCGGCTCGGACACCCGGAGCGCCTTCTCGGGCAGCGGTGCAGCGGTCACCGAGCCGAGCGGCATGGGATCGCCGCCGCCATCGAGCTTGATCCGGTCGCACACGGCGTCGTAGGTGAAGCCGTAGTTGATCGGGAACGCATCCACCCCATCGAACGTGACGTAGCCCCCGTAGACGAAGGGCTCCCAGTCGGAGCGCCAGTCGTCTCCGGCCAGCACCTTGAGCACGTCCTCGACCTCGTCGATCGCTCCGAACGCCACGCCGAGGTCGAGTGCGTCGATGACCTTGCGCATGTCGGTGAAGTCGTAGATCGACTTGTCGAGGGATGCGCAGTCGGTAGCGCCGACGGCGCCCTTCGCGAACTCGAAGGTCTCGTAGAGATCGGCGCCCGCGGCCCAGTCGATCAGGGTGGGGTCGTCGGTGCGGGTCGCGTTGTCTGCCTCGAACTCGACGGTGCACAGGTAGTCGAGCTCCGGGCCGTACAGGTCGACCGCGATCGACGACGAGAACTCCTCCTCGGTGTCGATGAGGCCGTCGAAGTTCTCGTCGAGCCAGTAGTCCTGAAGGCCATCGTCGGTGTTGAGCACCGCCAGGCGCACCGAGAGGAACTGGGGGTCGAAGTCGGGGCCCTTGGGCACGAAGCTCGGGTCGTCGACCGCCACGTCGAACACGTAGGAGCAGATGTCGTCGCTCGGGTCGAGCGGATCCGTGATGTCGGTCAGAACCTCGACCCCGTCGAACGCGCCGCCGCCGTCGGTGTCGGGGTTGGCCGGGTCGGTCTTGTGGGTGCGGACCTCGTCGAAGTCGCTGAGCTGGTCGCCGTCGGTGTCGGCCTTGTTGGGGTTGCTCCCCTCGAGCAACTCCTCCGCGTCGGTCAGGCCATCGTCGTCGGTGTCGGCCTTGTTCGGGTCGGTCTGGTAGATGAAGAACTCGTCGAAGTCGGTGAGCCCCTCGCCATCCGTGTCGGGACTCCGGCAGTCGGTCATCGAGTTCAGGACCTCGAGCCCGTCGGGCAGCCCATCGCCGTCGGAGTCCCAGTTGGCAGGGTCGCACTTGCCCTCGCCACCGTCGTCGAGCCCGTCGTAGTCACTGTCGACGATCAGCGGGCTGGTGCCCTGGTCGAGCTCCGCTCCGTCGAGCACGCCGTCGTCGTCGGTGTCGTCGTCGAGCGGGTCGGACTCGAGGTCGACCTCGTCGCCGTCGTTGAGGCCGTCCGCGTCGGTGTCGGGATCGAGCGGGTCGGTCCGCAGGCCGTTGACCTCGAGCCCGTCGCTCGCGCCATCGCGGTCGGTGTCGACGTTGTCGGGGTCGGTGCCGAGGGCGGCCTCCTCGGCGTCGGACAGGCCGTCACGGTCGCGGTCACCGGAGTCCCCGTTCCCATCCGTTGGGGTGTCCTGGCCCGTGTCGCCGGTGGTGACGGTCGGGGTGTCGTCTCCACCGGTGTCGGTGGCGCCATCGTCGGGGTTGTCGGTGCCATCGGAACCCGTGCAGGCGAACGCGAGCACGAACGCGAGGGGCAACAGTGGACGCATGACCGGACTCCATCTCTAGATGCAGAGGCGCGTACGTTAGCAGACGCGCGCTTCGATGTGGGAGAAAGCGGCGGAGATGTCGTCGAAGACCAAGGCGATCTTGGCCTTTGACCACGGGGGG
Source organism: uncultured Enterobacteriaceae bacterium (assembly GCA_964393165.1). GTDB lineage: Bacteria > Myxococcota_A > UBA796 > UBA796 > DRPG01. The sequence continues at coordinate 16,445 of CAYMSU010000037.1, read as the reverse complement.
CGCTGAGCGCGACGGCCCCCGGACCGTGCGGGGTCCGGAGGCCGGAAGGTGCTGCGCCGAGCGAATCAGCTCACAGCGTCAGCCAACCGATGAGCGGCAGGGTCGTGTTGAGCAGCCCCGAGGTACCATCCTCTCCCGCAGGAGCGAGAAACAGGGTCTGGGCGGCCGGCACCTCGTAACAGTTGTCGAGGTTGAAGAGCAGGCCGTAGTTGACCTCGAACGTGTTCGCCCCGCCGTCGAAGCTGATGTACTCGGAGTGGAGAAGTGGCTGGTTGTCCGCCCAGTCGTCCTCCCAGTAGAGCTCTCCGTTCGTCTCGAGGTTGTCCATCGGGCCGATCCCCCAGACCCAGTCCTGCAGCGAGATGAGCAGGCCGATGTTGTCCGTGCCGTAGGCCGTCGTGAGGGCAGCGTCCATCTCCCCGCAGTCGGACTCCACCTCGTCCAGATCGATGGACCACGCGTAGGTCACCTCGCCGGTGACCGTCGTCACGTTGTCGATATCCTCGACCACCGACCCGTCGGCGTCGTAGGTGAGCGTGCAGACGGATGCAAACGTGGTCGGGTCCACGATGATGGCCGTCAGGGTGGAGCTGAACTCCTCGAGCACGCCGTCCCCGTCGGAGTCGAGGTAGTAGTCCTTGATGTCCGAGTCGGGGCCGTGCACCGCCGCCACGGTGACGGCGATGAAGGCGCCGTCGGGGATCTCCGGGCCGGCGGGATCGGGGGTCCAGCCCGCATCTCCCACGCTGACATCGGCCTCGTCACACGAGATCCCGGTGAGGTCCGAGAACTGGGACACCTCGAAGTTCGTGCCGATTCTCAGGCCGTTCTCGAGGGGCGCGGATGTCGCCGCGCTCTCGGGAATGAGCGCGCCGTCGGCGTCGAGCGAGGCCTCGTCGCAAGTCGCCTCGTAGGTGAACGCCCACCCGTGGATCTCGGCGTCGGTGCGGTCGGAGGTGATCCACATCCCCTGGACGTACGGCGCCCAGTCCGTGGCCCAGTCCTCATCGGGATCGTCGTCGATGATGCTCTTCAGGGTCGACTCGAGCGACCCGAGGTCGCCGAGCGCCACCCCCCAGTCGTAGTTGTCGAGGATCTTGCGGATGTCGGCCGTGCGGTACACGTTGGCGTCGAGCGAGCCACAGTCCGTGACGCCCGCCGTGGGGTCGATGTCGTAGGCCTCGAGCAGGCTCGACCCGGTCTCGATCGTCCACGTCGCGTCGTCCTCGAGCTCCGTCGACTGCTTCCAGTCCGCCTCGAAGAGCACCTGGCAGCTGTCCGCAGCGCTGGCCTCGGGACCGTACAGCGTGATCACGAGGGCCGAGGAGAACTCCTCCTCCGGGTCCTGCACGCCGTCGCCGTTGTCGTCGACCCAGAAGTCGTTGACCCCGTTCGCGTCGTTCATCATCTGCAGGGTGACGCTGTACCAGATCGGGTCGAAGTCGGGGCCCTGGGGGGCGCTCGCGTCGACCAGGTCGATGTCGACGAACTGGCAGACGTCGTCGCTGTCGTCCAGCGGGTCCGTCTTGTCGAACAGCACCTCGGCGCCGTCCGTCGAGCCGCCCCCGTCGGTGTCGCGGTCGAGCGGGTCCGTCTTCTCGGTGTTGACCTCGGTGCCGTCCAGCAGGTCGTCGTCGTCGGAGTCCGGATCGAACAGCCCGGTGCCCTCGGCGACCTCGTCACCGTCGAGCAGCCCGTCGTCGTCGACGTCCGGGTCGTTCGGGTCGGTTTCGTAGACGAAGAGCTCTTCGGGATCGGACAGGCCGTCGTCATCGGAGTCGGTCTTGTTCGGGTCGGTCTCGTGGACGAAGATCTCGTCGGGGTCCGACAGCGTGTCTCCGTCGGTGTCTTCCTTGGTGGGGTCGGTCTTGTAGTTCAGGACCTCGACCCCGTCGGACAGCGTGTCTCCGTCGGTGTCCGGGTTCTCCGGGTCGCTGCCGTGGGTCTTGATCTCGTCGCCGTCGAGCAGCCCGTCCTCGTCCATGTCGGGGTCGTTCGGGTCGGTCTCGTAGGTGAGGACCTCCTCGAAGTCGGTCAGGTTGTCCTCGTCGGTGTCGGGCTTGGTGGGGTCGGTCTCGTACTGGTTGACCTCCTGGCCGTCGGTCAGCCCGTCCTTGTCGGTGTCTTGCACCAGCGGATCCGACTTGTGAACGAGCACCTCGTCGCCGTCGTCGACCCCGTCGTCGTCGGTGTCGGTGTCTTGCGGGTCGGTCTTGATCGCGACCTCGACACCGTCCTTGAGGTCGTCGCCGTCGGTGTCGGGGTTCGTGGGCAGGGTGGGCGTGAAGTCCGCCTTTCCGTCGCCGTCGAGGTCCCCGCTCAGCTCGACGTTGTCGTCGAGCCCGTCGTCGTCGGTGTCCTTCTTGGTGGGGTCCGTGCCGAGCTTGCCGAGCTCGTCGCCGTCGAGCAGCGTGTCGCCGTCGGTGTCCGAGTTGGTGGGGTCGGTGTCGTGCTTGTCGACCTCGTCGAAGTCGGTCAGCCCATCCTTGTCGGTGTCGTCGGAGTTCGGATCCGTCAGGTGCTTGTTGACCTCGTCTCCGTCGAGCAGCCCGTCGCCGTCGGTGTCGTCCTTCAGCGGGTCGGTCTTGTGCTTGCCGAGCTCTAGCCCGTCGTCGAGCCCGTCGCCGTCGGTATCCGCCTTGGTGGGGTCGGTCTCGTGCACCGAGATCTCGTCACCGTCCTCGAGCGTGTCGCCGTCGGTGTCCTTCTTGGTGGGGTCGGTCTCGTGCTCGTTGATCTCGGCGCCGTCGGTCAGTCCGTCGCCATCGGTGTCTGCCAGCACGGGGCTCGTGGTTCCAGCGACCTCGTCGCCATCGGTCAGTCCGTCGCCGTCGGTGTCGGCCTTCAGTGGGTCGGTCTTGTGGTCGAGGACCTCGTCGCCGTCGATCAGACCGTCGCCGTCGGTGTCGTCGTCGAGCGGGTCGGTCTCGTGGACGTTGACTTCATCCCCGTCGGTGAGCCGGTCGGAGTCGGTGTCGGGGACGTCGGGGTTGGTGCCGAGCTTGGCCTCCTCGGCGTTCGTGAGCCCGTCATTGTCGGAATCGCGCTCGCCGGGGTCCACGACCTCCCCGGTGTCGGTCACGACGTCGTCGTTGTTGCCGTCGCCCCCCTTCGTGTCGTCGGTCTCGCCGACGGTGGTGCAGGCGAGCGCGAGGCTGAGGACGAGAGGAAGAAGGGGTCGCATTGGGCCTCCGGCAGAGTCGGCTCAGGAGAGGCACGACACTACCACTCGCGACGGCGATTCGGGGAATGGACAGACGGGCGCGCCGGTTACGGGACTGTCGCGGGCCCGGCGGGGGCCACGACCGAGCGGGGAGGCCGTCATGGACAGCGCGCAGCGCCTGGCAGAAGCGGAAGGCGACAAGGACTTCTGGCGACTTCTGATCGCATTCTTTGCACCCCCTCTCGGGGTTTGGATGCAGGTCGGGTTCCGGCCCCAGTTCTGGCTCAACGTCATCTTGACGGTGCTGCTGTTCTGGGTCGGCGGGCAGATCCACGCGGCCTACGTGATCACCACGACCGACGCGTCGGGTGGCGAGCAGGATGGTGGCCTCGAGCGGTTCTTCGCGGTGCTGCTCGCCGCGTTCCTGCCTCCCGCGGGGGTGCTGATCAACCGCGGCGTGTCGATGGCGCTGCTGCTGAACGTGCTGCTCTGGATCCTGTTCTGGTTCCCGGGAGCCCTGCACGCGCTGTGGCTGATCACGCACGACGAGTGAGGGTCGTCGCGCGGTGGCGGCCCGCCGCGGCATCTCGCGGGCTCCCGCCGCTGGTCTGGCTGATGCCCCCGCTCCCGGGCTCCGGGCGGTGGCTGGCCCGGGCGGTGCTGCCGGGCTGGCGCGCGGTGATCGCCGATCCCCCCGGCTTCGGGGCGTCCGACAAGCCGGCCGAGGGCCTCGACTTCGGCACGCTGGCGGAGGGGCTCGCGGGCTGGCTCGCGCAGGAGGCGATCGCACCCGACGCCGTGGTCGCCTGGGGCGCGGGCGTGCCCGTCGCGCTGGCGGCCCTCGGCGCCGTCGAGCGCGTGCCGGCGCGCCTGGTCCTGGTGGCGCAACCCGACTTCCGAGGCCCCGAGGCGCTGGTCACGGCGTGGCTCGCCCGAGCCCGGTGGCGCCCGCGCGGCCAGCTCCGCACCCTCGAGCGCCTCGCCCGCCAGGAGGGGCGCGCCGAGGTGGAGCGCGCGGCGGCACGCGCGCTCGCGAACGTGGGCGAGTTGCGCCACCTCCACCGGCTCAGGGCCCGAGCAGTCGCCGGCCCGCTCGGACCGCCCCCGTGAGGAAGGCCTGCAGCGAGGCGTCCTTCCCGTCCCACGCCGACGCGCGGAGCACCGCCCCGCAGAACCCCTCCGTGTTCCAGGCGCCATGGGGCAGCGGCTCCTGGGTCGGGTCGGGGGGCGGCGGGTAGGGGTTCACGTAGAAGTACGGCTCGGAGTCGCCCGCGTCGGACCCGCTGTGCGCGTCGCCGGGCGACAGGCCCGCCCCGATGGCCCGGCCGTGCTCGCCGCTCGGGTCGTCGTCGAGCGGGATCAGGGTGGCGATGTCGAAGTGGTGCGGCCAGACGCGGACCTCGCCCGCCCGCGGCTCGGCGGCGGCGAGGTCCGTCAGGGCGGCGTGGGCGACCGCGAACCAGCGGGCCACCTCGGCCAGCGCAGGCTCGGACAGGGCCGGGAGCCTGCCCCCCGCGCTCTGCGCCACGGGGTGACCGGGGAGGGGGTAGCCCACCGGCGCGAGGGCCACGTCGGGCAGACCGGCCGTCCGCCCGGCCTCGCGCAGCCACGCCAGGCCCTCGTCGATGGTGGCCCCGCGGAGCGCACGCGTAGCGAGGAGCTCCTCGCCCCGCGCGAGGAACCACTGGGCGAGGGTCGGGGACAGCCCTGCGCGGAGGCCCTCGACGGTCCGGCCCACCCACGCCCCCAGGTCGGGGTCCCAGGCCAGGCTCGCGCGGTCGTGGACATCGCCCTCCGAAGAGCGCGAGGCCGCCCACGCACTGGGGACCTGCACGGCGTGATGGAGCGCGTCTCGGGTATCGTTGAAACCCGGATGGAGCATCGGCGTACTCCCGAGTCCCCCGAGGGGAGGTGTTCGTGGCGGAGCAAGAGCGGAACTGGGTGAAGGTACTGGGGCGGGACGAGCTGGCGGAGGGGCGGGTGGTTCCCGTCACCTGCCAGCGCAAGACCCTCTGCCTCACATACTACCAGGGCCAGTACGCGGCGCTCGACAACCGGTGCCCCCACCAGGGCGGACCGCTCGGCGAGGGGAGCATCGAGAAGGGGTGGCTGCGGTGCCCGTGGCATGGCTGGGACTTCCATCCCCTGACCGGGGCCTCCCCCGACGGCCACGACGACGGCGTGCCCACGTTCCCGGTGGAGGTGCGGGACGACGGCGTGTACGTGGGCATGCCGGTGGAGGCACCCCACGAGCGCACCGTGAGCGACGCGATGGCGCGCACCCTCACGCGGTGGGGGATTGGCTGGGTATTCGGGATGGTGGGGCACAGCAACCTCGGGCTGGCCGACGGGCTGCGCCGCGAGGCGCGCGAGCAGCGCCTGCGGTATGTCGCGATCCGCCACGAGGGCGCGGCGTCGTTCGCCTGCTCCGCCTACGGCAAGCTGACCGGCCGGCCCGCCGCGTGCCTGGGGATCGCCGGCCCAGGGGCCACCAACCTGCTCACCGGCCTGTGGGACGCGAACGTCGACCGCGCTCCCGTACTCGCCCTCACGGGTCAGGTCGACACCCAGGTCATCGGGCGCGGCGCGTTCCAGGAGGTGGATCTGAAGGCGGCCTTCGGCCAGGTCGCGAGGTTCACCGCCACCGTCCAGCGCGACTCCGATCACGTCGAGCTCGCCGCCCGGGCGGTCAAGTCGGCCATCCTCGAGGAGGGGGTGTCGCACCTCATCTTCCCCGACGACAGCCAGCGGCTGCCGACCGCCCAGGCCGACACCGGGCCCGACGGGAGGCTCGTGCCGCGCACGTTCCCGCCCGATCCGGCGGAGCTCGAGGCCGCCGCGGCGAAGATCCGCGAGGCGAAGCGGCCGGTCCTCGTGGTGGGGCACGGCGCGCGGTTCGCGATGCCCCAGGTGACGGCCCTCGCCGAGCAGCTCGGCGCGCCGGTGCTCACCACCTTCAAGGGCAAGGGGCTGATCAGCGACCACCATCCGCTCGGCTGCGGGGTCCTCGGGCGCTCGGGCACCCCCGTCGCCTCGTGGTTCATGAACGAGGCGGACCTGCTCGTGGTGCTCGGCGCGAGCTTCTCGAACCACACGGGGATCAGCTACAAGAAGCCGATCGTACAGGTGGACCGTGACGCGATGGCGCTCGGCAAGCACGCGAGCGTGGACGTGGCGGTCTACGGCGAGATCGGCCAGACGGTGACCCGCCTGACCGCCGCGCTGGCCGGCCACCCGGGGACCCCGGTAAACGCAAGGCCCGAGGTCGCGGAGCGCTGGCGCATCTGGCGGGCGGAGAAGGCGCGCCGCCGCACCGAGGAGCGAGGCCAGGGGGTCGCGAGCGCGGTCCTGTTCGACGCGCTCACGCGGCACGTGCCGGCCGACGCCATCCTCGCGGTCGACGTGGGCAACAACACCTACTCCTTCGGCCGGTACTTCGAGTGCCAGGAGCAGGCCGTGTTGATGAGCGGCTACCTCGGCTCGATCGGGTTCGCGCTTCCGGCCGCGATGGGCGCGTGGGCGGCCACGCAGGAGGCGGGCACCCCCTTCACGGGGCGGCAGGTCGTGTCGATCAGCGGCGATGGGGGCCTCGGGCAGTACCTCGCCGACTTCACGACCTGGGTGCTGCACGAGATGAACATCGTGCACGTGGTCCTCAACAACGGCGAGCTCGGCAAGATCAGCAAGGAGCAGCGGTCTGCGGATCTCGACGTGTGGAAGACAGGGCTCGTGAACCCGGACTTCGCGGCGTTCGCGGAGTCTGCCGGAGGCCTGGGGATCCGGGTGGAGCAGAGCTCGGAGCTGGACGGAGCCCTGGAGCGCGCCTTCGCGCACGCGGGGCCAGTCCTCATCGATGTACGCGCGGACGTGGGGCTGATCTGATGAACTGGGTGAAGGTGGCAGAGCTCGATGCACTGGCGGATCGCACGCCTGCGTACGCGCTGGTCGGCGAGGTCGACCTCGTCGTGTTGAGGCTCGGCGAGGAGCCGAGGGTGTTCTACGGGCGGTGCCTGCACCGCGGGGCGCTCATGGCCGACGGCCGGGTGGAGGGTCCCAACCTTGTCTGCGGCCTGCACGGCTGGGACTACAGCGCCGACACGGGGATCAGCTCGTACAACAACGACGAGCGGCTGCAGCGCTTCTCGGCGCGGGTGCACGAGGGCGAGATCCAGGTCGACGCCGACGAGGTCGCGGCCTGGGCCGCGGAGCATCCGCAGCCGTACCGGCGCGACGAGTACCTGGGCCTGTATGCGGACGTCCACGGAACGGAGCTCGAGCCGCACAACCAGCACATCCAGGCCCTGGCCCGCGACGGGCTCGAGAAGGTGGGCCACCATGGCCCCATCTCGGCGATGGGGGTGCCGCGCACCGAGCTGCCCCGGTGGGAGCAGATCCAGATCCTCACGGCGCAGCTGCACCGGCTGCCGCTCATGGAGGACGAGGCTGTCGACACCGAGCTCGTGCTCGGGCCGTCGGCCAAGCGCCCGCTGCGGCTCGCCCGGCCGCTCTTCGTGAGCGACATGAGCTACGGCGCCATCTCCGAGGAGGCCAAGGTCGCGCTGGCGCAGGGCGCGCAGCTGGCGGGCACCGGGATCTGCTCCGGGGAGGGGGGCATGCTCCCCGAGGAGCAGCAGGCCAACGACCGCTACCTGTACGAGCTCGCCTCCGGCCGCTTCGGGTGGTCGCTCGACAAGGTGAAGCGCGTGCAGGCCTTCCACTTCAAGGCGGGGCAGGGCGCGAAGACGGGCACCGGGGGGCACCTCCCCGCCCACAAGGTGAGCGAGAAGATCGCCGAGGTTCGCGGCCTCGAGCCCGGCCAGGCCGCGATCAGCCCTCCGCGGTTCCCGGACCTCACGACGGCCGCCGACTTCCGGCGGGTCGCCGACGAGGTCCGCGAGGCGAGCGGGGGGATCCCGATCGGCTTCAAGCTGTCGGCGCAGCACGTCGAGCTCGATGTCGACTTCGCGATCGACGCGAGCGCGGACTACCTCATCCTCGACGGGAGGGGCGGCGCGACCGGGGCCGCGCCGAACATCTTCAAGGACCACATCAGCGTGCCCACCATGGCCGCGCTCGCGCGGGCGCGGCGGCAGCTCGACAAGCGGGGCCGGCGCGACATCACGCTGATCGCGACGGGGGGCCTGCGCACCGAGGCCGACTTCGTGAAGGCGCTGGCTCTCGGCGCCGACGGCGTCGCGCTCGCGAACTCCGCGCTGCAGGCCATCGGGTGCCTGGGCATGCGCGCGTGCCACACGAACAACTGCCCGGTCGGGATCGCCACCTCCCGGGACCATCTGCGAGCGCGCCTGCAGATCGCCGTGTCGGCGCGCCGCCTCGCGAACTACCTCGAGGCCACGACCTCGCTCATGTGCGTGCTCGCGAGGGCCTGCGGCCATCGCTCCCTCGGGGACTTCACGGTCGCCGACCTGACCACGTTCGACCGCGACATTGCCTACCTCACGGGGATCTCCTACGGAGGGTTCATGCCGCTGTAGCTATGATGGCGCGCCCTTCGGAGGGATGAGGATGTCGGTGCACAGTTCCGTCGGCGAGACCCGGCCTTCCTACGCCGATGAGGACCACGCGCGCCTCGGCGACGAGCTGGCCCGGCTGTACGAGGCGCGCGACGCCGATCCGGGCCAGGCGGCCGAGGTGGCCGCCGAGATCGCCGCCCTCCGGGCGCGGCTGCGGCGCGGCCCCCGGCTCCTCGCCGGGGAGTTCCTGGGCGACGGTCGCTACCGGCTGCTCCACGTGCTCCAGCGCGCCGGGGCGGACGGCTTCTGGAAGGCGTGGGACCGGGTGTCCGAGCAGCTCGTCGAGGTCCGCGTGTTCCACGGCGCGTGGGTCTCCGACGAGGTGGCGATCCGCCAGTTCCTCGAGCGCGGGCACCGGCTCACCGCCCTCGATCACCCCCACATCGGCCGCGTGCTCGAGGTCGGGCGGTCCGAGGAGGGGTTCGTCTTCATGGTCACCCGGCTGCTCGAGGGGGTCACCCTCGACGAGCCCGGGGCGCTTCATCGCGACGGCGCGCTCCACCCGCTCGACGCCGTGCAGCTGCTCGTGGAGGTGGGCCGCGCGCTGCAGGCGGCGCACGACGCGGGCGTCGTCCACGGAGATCTACGGCCCGACCACGTGTTGGTCTCTCCGGCGGGCCACGCCTGGGTCACCGGCTTCACGGTCACGCCCGGCCTCGAGCGGCCGCCCGCCGCGGGCTCGCTCTACCAGGCGCCCGAGTCGGCCGACCGGGCCACCGCCCCGGGTCCCCAGGGCGACGTCTACGCCCTCGGCATGACCGTCATGTTCGTGCTCAACGGGGGCGAGCTGCCGTTCTGGGTGCTCCGCGACCCGCAGCGGCTGCTCGGGTCGCTTCCGGTCGGCGAAGGCGTCCGCGAGGTCCTCGGGCGAGCGATCGACTGGGACCTCGACGCCCGCTTCGACGACGTCACGGCCTTGCTCGAGGCGCTCCTCGCGGATCTCCAGCTGGTCGAGGCGCTCGCCGAGCGAGCCCAGGCCCGGGGTCGGCCGGGTGAGGCGGCGCGCCACTACGAAGAGCTCCTCGCGCTGCAGCCGCACCGGGAGGTCGAGCTGCGGCGGCTCCTCGGCGAGCAGTACACCGCAGCGGGCCAGGACGGGCCCGCCTTCGACCATCTGGCGGCGGCCCTGGCGGTGTCTCCGCGGGCTGCTGAGCTGTTTGGGCCGCTGCGCGAGATCGCCGCGCGAACGGACGGCTGGCCCCAGCTCACGGAGGCGCTGGCCCGTCACCTCGAGGCGCGCGACGACGCGAACCGCAGCGCCATGCGCGTCGAGCTGGCCACCCTGCTGGAGCACCAGCGGGGCGACCTGCCGGGCGCGGGAGAGGCCTGGGCTGCCGTCTACGAGGATCACCGCACCCCTGCGCAGGCCGAGCAGGCGCTGCGGGCGCTGCGGGCCATCGCGGAGGAGCTCCAGGACTGGTCGTCCTACGTGCAGTACAGCGAGCCGTTGCTGGACTACGTGACGGACGACGAGCGGGCCGGCATCGAGTACAGCATCGGGCTGGCCTACCTCGAGCACCTCGACCGGGAGGAGCTCGGCCTGCAGTACATCGACCGGGCAGAGTCCCACGGGTGGACCGAGGTGGAGCTGACGACGCGGCTGCAGCAGGTGCGCGCCCAGATGGGCCAGTGGCAGCGGGTCATCCAGCTGATGATGCACCAGGCGGAGTCGCAGGACATCGCGCAGGCCTCCCCCACGCTGATGCGCGCGGGGATCATCGCGAACGCGGTGCACCTCGAGGAGGAGGCGTTCGCCGTGTACCACGCGCTGCTGCAGCGCGCGCCGCGCCACGTGGTGGCCCTGCGGCACCTCGCGCGCATGCACCACCGGGCGCACGAGTACGAGAACGCGACGGTGTACTACGAGCGGCTGTGGGAGACCTACCGCGGCAAGCTGTCGGAGGAGCCGGAGGCGAGCGAGCGCGCCGCGGACTGCCTGGCCTACGCACAGCTGCTCCTGCGCGACGGGCGGCCCCGGGAGGCCACCGAGCGCCTCGACGAGGCCATGCGGGTCGCGCCCGACCACGTGCCCACGCTCGAGCTCGCCGGGCCGCTGTTCCTCGGGCTCGGCGAGCTCAAGAAGGCGGGCAGCGTCTACGAGCGGCTGCTCGCCCTGTTCAAGTCGGTGGAGCGGTCGCCGCAGAAGATCGCCGCGTGCCTCGGGATGGGGGAGCTGTGCTGGCTCCAGGGGCGGGTCACGGCCGCGATGGGCTGGTACAACCGGGCCATCGAGCTCGACCCGTTCTCGGTGGCGGGCTGGTGGGGTCTCTCCAAGGTCGCCCTCACCGCGCGGGCCGGGCATCCCGGCACCGAGCGTGCGCCCTGGATCCGGGCGATGCCCAAGCGGTTCGCTCCCGAGGAGGCGCTCGCGCGCTTGCTCGCTGGCCTCCTGTCGCCGCGCAGCATGCGCACCTGGCTGCAGAGCAGCGTGATGGGCGCCACGTTGACCGAAGGAGGGGCCCTGCCCGTGCGGCTCGCGTGCGGGGTCGTCGACGTGATGCAGCGCAACGAGGTGGTGTCGCCGGAGCTGTTCGAGCGGCTGCAGGCCGCCTGCCCCGACTGGGCGGAGCCCATCTCTGCGGTCCGGGATCTCTTCTTCGGCGACGCGGCCCCTGGGTTCTCGGTGGCGCAGACCTACCCGTGGTCGAGCCGACTGATCGAGCAGGACTTCGACGCGACCGAGGTCCGCTCCGTGCTGCCCCCGCAGCGCCCCGAGGTGCCGGTCGCGCAGGCCGAGCTCGGCGCGCCGACCTCGTGGGAGGTGCTCCTGGCCGACGCGCAGCCGCCCCCGCCAGCGCCGTTCGTCGCTCCCGAGGAGCTCGAGGCGCGCAAGCGGGCCCAGCTCGCGGGCCCGGTGGTCTCGCTCGGGCAGGCGGGCCTGCTGTGGGGCGCGCTCGACCGCACGTCCGCGGCGCTCTCGATCGGCGCGGCGGACGACCGCGACGTCGCCATCCCCGAAGACGAGGCGGTGCAGCCCGAGCACGCCGTGCTCCGCCGGGTGGGTCGGGAGGTCTACGTGGAGCCCGCCCCGGGCGCGCCGACCGCGGTGAACGGGGTCGGCGTCGAGGGGCCGTGGCGGCTGCGGGCCGGCGACGCGCTGACCGTGGGCGAGACCACGCTCGAGGTGGCGCTGCACGAGTCGGAAGACACGCTGCCGGCCGAGCGGCGGGAGCCCCCGCGGGTGGCCCGCGCGGCCGACGTGGCCGAGCTGCAGGCCCTGCTCGAGACCGGTGAGGAGGGCGGCGAGGGGGCGGAGCGCCCGCCTCCGGTGGCGGTCGAGCAGGAAGTAGACCTCTCGGCGCCGCCGCCCCCGGCGGCCGACCCTGGGCCCGAGGCCGAAGCCGAAGCCGGAGGCGAGATCGATCCGTTCGGGGACGGCCCGGCGACCGAGCCGATGGCCGAGCGAAGCCAGGAGCTGGCGGTGGTGGCGGCCGACGAGGAGCTGAGCCTGGCGGGCCCGCCGCGCCTCGACGCCGCGCTCGGGTCGCGCCCGGCGCAGCCGCCGGAGTGGCTGCAGGATGCGCTCGAGGCCCCGGAGGAGCACCGCGCCGACGACCTGCTCCCCGTCGACGACGACCTCGAGCACGAGGCCACCGAGTCGGGCTCGCCCACCCCGTCGCCGCCGCCGCTGCCCACGGGGAGCGAGGCGCCGCCCCCGCTGCCGTCGGCATCCGCCAGCGCGCACGGGCTCGCCAGCGGCGTGTGGGCCTACGTGGAGTTCATGTCGGGGCCGCGGCGGGGGGAGACCGTGGCCATCGGCGACCAGCTCACGGTGGGCCAGGCCGAGGGCAGCGGGGTCAGCGTGCCCAACGACGCGCGGCTGTCGCCCACCCACTGCGTGGTCGAGCGCACGGCCGACGGCTTCCGGCTGCGCGACGCGGGCTCGGCCACCGGCACGGTCGTGAACGGCAAGCGGATCGAGCAGTTGATGCTGCGCGGCGGAGAGACCATCATGGTCGGCCGCACGGTGCTGCGATTCCGACAGGAGGACTGATGGCGGTGACCCCCGACGCATTCAAGGAGGCGCTCGCGCGCTGGGCATCGGGCGTGTCGGTGGTCACGGCGAACGACGACGGGATGCTGTATGGCCTCACCGTGTCGAGCTTCTCGTCGTTGTCGCTCACGCCCCCGCTCGTGCTGGTGTGCCTGAGCAGCGGCAACCGGCTGGTGGAGATGATCCAGCGCGGGGGCAGGTTCGCGGTGAGCATCCTGGCAGCCGATCAGGAGGCGGCGTCGAACTACTTCGCGAAGTCGGGTCGGCTGCCCACCCCGGGGTTCACCGAGATCGAGGGCGAGTGGGCGCCCACGGGGGTGCCGGTGGTGGCCGGCGCGCTCGCGTGGCTGTCCTGTGGTCTCGACCAGATGCTGGTGCAGGGGGATCACACGGTGGTGATCGGCCAGGTCGAGGCGACCGGGCACAGCGCCAAGGAGGCACCGCTCCTGTACTTCGGCCGCGGCTACCGGCGCCTCGGGTAGCCCGCCTCCGTCTCCGCGCAGGTGCGGGATGTTCCTGGTGATCAGACCAGCGGCACGAAGCGCACGCGCATCACCGAGCGCCGGCGGATCTCGCCCCAGGGCATGCGCTCCAGCACGATGAGCTCCTGGTCGTCGGCGTGGCCGACCGGCGCCACCAGGCGGCCGCCCACCGCCAGCTGGTCGATCAGCGCCTCCGGCACGTGCTGCGCGGCCGCGGCCACCACGATCGCGTCGAACGGGGCCGCGCCCGGCCACCCCTCCTTGCCGTCGCCCAGCTTAAGGTGCACCCGCTCGTAGCCCGTGGCCGCCAGCACCACCCGCGCCTTGCCGTACAGCGCCGGCAGGCACTCGATCGAGTAGACCTCGGCGCCGAGCTCGGCCAGGACCGCCGCCGGGTACCCGGACCCCGTGCCCACGTCGAGCACGCGGTCGCCGGGCCCCGCCCCGGAATGCTCCGCGATGGCGGCGACCATGTAGGGCTGGCTGATCGACTGGCCCGCGGCCAGCGGCAGCGGCTCGTCGAGGTAGGCCTGGTCGCGCACCGCCGCAGGCACGAACGCGTGGCGAGGCACCGCCCGCATGGCGGCGAGCACCGCATCGCTCGTGATGCCCCGCGCCTCGACGGTGTCGCGGACCATCGCCTCGCGGGCGGCCTGCCAGCTCTCGCCCTCGCTCACGACTCCTCCCACGGCTCCTTCGGGATCTCGACCGGACCCATGTCCGGCGGGTCGGGGATCGGCCACCAGTCGCCCCAGAGCTCCTTGCCCCCGTCGACCGTGATGGTCTGGCCGGTCACGTAGGCGCCCGCCGGCGAGGCCAGCCACGCGACCGTCCACGCGATCTCCTCGCAGGTCGCCAGCCGCTTCATCGGCACGTAGGACTTCATCTGCGTGATCAGGTCGAGCCCCGCGGGGTACCGCGAGATCCCGCTCGACGCGACGAACCCCGGGGCGATGCAGTTGAGGCGCACGCCCTTGGCCGCCCACTCGACGGCCAACGTGCGCGTCAGCGCCTCCACGCCGGCGCGCGCCGAGACCGAGTGCGCCATCCCCGGAAACGTGCGCTTCGTGAGCATGGTGACGTTCAGCACGGTGCCGCCGTGCTTGAGCATCCAGCTCTCGGCCACGGCCTTCGTGAGGTTCCAGGTGCCGGTCAGGTTCGTCTGGATGACCGCGTCCCACCCCTTGGCGCTGATGGTCTCGGCGGGCGCGAAGAACTGACCCCCGCCGTTGTTGACGAGCAGGTCGATCTTGCCGGTCTGCTGCAGCACGCGCTGGACCAGCGCGTCGACCGCATCGCGGTCGCGGATGTCGCACAGCTCGCCGAGGACGGGCCGACCGAGCTCCTCGGAGAGGCCCTCGGCCGCGGGGCGGATGTTCTCCTCCTTGCGCGACGCGATCACCACCGTGGCCCCGAGGCGACCGAGCTCCCGGGCGATGGCCACCCCGATGCCGGTACCGCCGCCGGTGATCAGCGCCACCTCGCCGGCGAAGAGATCGTCTCGGAAGATCCTGCTTGGCTGCACCTTCGGCTCCATCGCGCACACGTGGCGGGCTTAACCCCGTGACGGGTCCACAAACGGGATATCGGCGGCCATGCAGAGATCCAGGCGCCCACAGAGGTCCGCCCGCCCCGGCTGGGTCCACCGGGTGCGCCGCGCGGTAGACAGCGCGCTCCATCACGGAGCCACCGAGCTCGGACTGCTTCTGCTCATCGCGCTGTCGGTGGCGCTCACGGTCGTCGAGGTCGTGGTCCGCGGCGAGGCGAGGTTCTGGGTCATGCGGGTCGGCGACGTGCTGACCGGCATCTTTGCCGTGGAGCTGCTCCTCCGGTTCTGGATCGCGCCCAAGAAGACGCGGTTCTTCGAGCGCTACTGGATCGACATCCTCGCGGTCCTGCCGCTGGTCCGGCCGCTGCGGCTCTTCCGCGTGCTGCGGGTGCTCCGGCTGTTCCGGGCCGGCGTGCTGTTCCGGCGCCGCGTCGCTGGCTACACCTTCGGCGGCCAGGGCCGGGGAGCCGAGGTCATGGCCCTCTTCATCGGCACGGTCGCGCTCGTGGCGATCTCCGCGGTGGTGCTGCGGGTCGTCGAGGGCGAGACGAACCCCGAGTTCTCCCGCATCTCCGACACGTTCTGGTTCGCCGCCTACAGCCTGGTCGGCGGCGAGCCCATCGGGGGCAGCCCCCAGAGCTACGTGGGCCGCTGGACCACGTTGATCCTCATGCTGGCCGGCCTCACGATCTTCGGCGTGTTCGTCGGGGCCGTGTCGGCGAGCATGGTCACCCGCCTGCGCGGTCAGCTGGAGGTACACGAGTTGGACATCGACGAGCTCTCTGGCCATGTGGTGGTGTGCGGGTGGAACCACTCCGTGCGCACCGTCCTGCGGGAGCTCTTTGGCCCCGGCACCCCCGCCGACCGGTGCGTGGTGCTCGTGACCGAGGAGCCGCTGCCCGACCTCGAGATCCCCTTCGAGGACGTGCGGGCCGAGCACCTGTACCGGCACATCGGCGACTACACCCGCGAGAGCGTGCTCCTCCAGGTGGGCATTCCCCGCGCGGAGTCGGTGATCCTGATGGCCGACGCGCTGGTCCGGCGGTCGAACCAGGACTGCGACGCGCGAACCGTGCTGGCCGCCCTCACGATCGAGCGCATGTCCCCCCGAGCCTACACCGTGGCGGAGCTCCACAGCCGGCAGAACGAAGACCTGCTGCGGCACTCGGGCGTGGAGGACGTGGTCGTGGCGGACTGGTACTCGGGGATGATCCTGGGGAGCGTGCAGCGCAACCAAGGGCTCGTGCGGGTGCTCGACGACATCCTCACGCAGTCGCACGGGTCCGCGTTCCACACCTGGGAGCTGCCGGAGATCTGGGCCGGCCGCACCATCGCGGATCTCCACCAGGTGCTCTACCAGGAGCACCGCGCGATCCTGGTCGGTGTGGAGGAGGAGCCCGGCTCGGCCAGGCCGGTGGTCAACCCCCCGCCGGAGACGGTGCTGCAGCCGGGGCAGCGGGTGGTGGTGATCTCCCCCGCCGCGGCGAAGCCGCTGTGAACGTCCGCCTTACCGGGAGCGACGACGCCTTGCGGGCGCTCGCGGGCGGCTGGGTGCGCGGCCTGTCGGCGCCCGGCGTGCGCCTCGTGGACAGCCCCGCGGGCCCGCACCCGGTCGCCGGCCTCCTGGCGGAGGTCGGGATTGGTCCCCCGCCCCCGCCCCCGGCTCCCCCCGGGGCCCGTTCGACGGACCGGGCGTCTCGATCAAGCTCTCGGTAGCAATGAG
>CAYMSU010000036.1:8440-21681 GCA_964393165.1 uncultured Enterobacteriaceae bacterium | reverse complement strand
ACACCCCCGCGGGCCGTCATACGGCCGAGCTCGCCGAACCGCCCCACGTTCGAGAGGTCGACGGCGCCGAGCGGAAGGGTCGACCCCCGCAGCGCGCCGTAGCGGGTGACGATGTCGGGAGCGTCAGGGTCGTCGGTGCCCGAGAGGATCCTGCGGCGCCCGATCCAGTGGGACACCGAGCCCACCCACACGCCGCGAACGACCGCCGTGCGGCTGCCCCAGCGCTCGAAGTAGCGGGTGACCTGCGGACGCCGGTGCGCGTTGAGGGTGACGTCGATGTCGCCCCAGGTCCCCAGCGTCTCGACGTCCTGGCGGACGTCGGGGTCGCGGTCGGCGTAGGGGCCGGTGATGCCCGACACGCCGGGCTTGGGATCGAAGGTGAACGTGGGATCCCAGCCCCCGTCGGCCACCACCACCACGAGGTTGCGGGCGAGGCCCGGGAGACCGCCGGCGCCGAGCACCAGCCCAGCTGCGGCGGTTCCCAGGAGTACGTCGCGACGGGACGGGCGGGCCATCAGAGCACCATGAGCCGGGGATGCTGGAGGTAGGCGGCGAGCAACAGCGTCCACGCGCGCGGCGCGGAGCCGTGGGCCTGCAGCAGCTCCTCGAGAAACTCGAGGTCGCGATCGATCTCGGGGCTGCGAGGGCTCACCACCTGCCCGAGCACGCGCAGGCGCCAGGCCGCGAGCTGCCGGCGGGCCGCCGCACCACCCGTGGGGACCCCCTCCGTGAGCCACGTGCGGCGCTCGAGAGGGCGCGCGAGATCAGCTTCCACCGCGAACAGCGCCGCCTCCTCGGTGAGCCAGTCGAGGGCAAGCTCCCGCGTGGGCAGGGCCCCCGGGTCGAGGCCGACCACGCGCCACCCGTCGAGTCCCCCCATCAGCGCCTGGAACCCGAACCGATCGGTGAGGCCGAGGTCGACTGCGCCCCAGCCCGGGCTCGGCCGCGCGCCCCACCGGAACCCGGTGAGGTGGAGGACCGTGCGCACGAGCTGCTGCGGGCGGATCGCCGCCGCCGGCGCAGCCTCGGAGTCCGGCGCGAAGCTGGGATGCGCCACAATCTCGAGCAAGAGCTCGCCCGCGTCGTAGTTGCTTCGAACGAAGGCGTCTGTGAGCTCTCGCACGAGGTCCGCAGGGACGTCTGCGACGGGGATCCGTGCGAGATACGACCAGAAGCGCCGGACCGCACAGGTCGCGAACCGCGGGTCCTCGGCGATGCGCTGGCCGACCTCCGCGAGCCCCTCGACGCGCTGGCCGTACAGCGCTGGTGCGGGCATCCCCAGCGCGTGGGGGTCGGGCTGCGCCTCTGGGTCCCAGAGCTCGAGCGGGTAGCAGTTGCCCGTGGCGCAGCCCTGGCCGTAGGCGGCGGAGATCTGCTGGGGCAGGATGTAGGGCCGGAAGCCCCAGAACGAGCTGGCGAGTGGGTCGAGCACGGCATGGCAGGCCACACAGTTCTCGTCGGTCCGCACCGCCTCCTCCTGCCGGTGGGGATCGAGTGAGCCCGCTGCCGCGCGCGCGGTCATGTCGTCACACAGGAGCGCACGGGCCACCAGAGCCGCCCGGGTGCGGTGGTGGTTGAGGTTGCCGGAGGGGTGTCGCATCCACAGCGAGGTGCTCGACAGGACTCCGGCCGCGGGCCGCCCGTCGGGCCAGGGCTGCGGCTGCCACTCCGGACCGCCGGGATCGTAGGCGGGCCCGAAGGCGCGCGCCGCGATCTGATCGACCACCGCATAGTCAGCCGTGACGATCTCGGTGTAGGGCCGGTCGTGGAGCACGATGTGCTCGATCAGGCGGAGCGGAGCTTCGTCGAGGCTCTCGGCGATGCGCGCGCCGGGCACGCCCTCGAGGGGCCCCCGTGGCGGAGGCTTCCCCTGGGTGTCGAAGCGCACATAGAGGTCCTGGGCGTGCAGATCGCGCACGAGCGCACCGAGCTCGGGGGTCTCGGTCGACCAGGACCGGATCAGCGCTGTCAGGGCATCGGGGTCTGCGCGCACGGCTCGGACCTCGCTCTCCGCCGGCGGCCTGCTGCGCAGCAGGATCGAGGCTCGGAGCAAGTGGTCGGCGGCACGCTCTGCGTCGTCGGACGCAGTGCCGCAGGCGGCCATCAAGGTCGTCAGCAGGATCACGAAGCTGAATATGCCATCGTCGGAGGTGGCTGGCGTGCTTCGAATCGGCCGGGTGGCCAATCTCATCGACGGCTCGGTGGCGATCTGGCTCCTGCTGGCCCTGGGCCTCGACGCGCTGGGCGGCCGGCCGCCGCCGGGCGGCGGCTTCGACGCGGTCGTCGTCCCTGGCGCGGGGGTGCGCCCAGGGGGCCACCCCTCGACCAACCTCCGCCTGCGCACGCGCCGGGCGGTGGACTTGTGGTGGGAAGGGCAGGCTCCCCGGCTCGCGCTGACCGGCGGGGAGGGGGACTGGCCCCCTGCGGAGTCCGAGGTCGCGCGCCGCCTCGCGGTCGGGTGGGGCGTGCCCGACCACGTGCTGGTGCTCGAGGCGCGGTCGCGGAACACCGAGGAGAACGCCCGAGAGCTACACGCCCTCCTCGGGGACGCACGGATCCTCGTGGTGACGGATCGCTACCACGTCCTTCGCTGCCAGCGCGTGTTCGGCAGATACTTCGACGAAGTCCACGCGGTGGGCGTACGCGCGCCGTGGGGGCTCAGGGCCCACGGCGCCCTTCGCGAGGTGCTCGCGCTCGCTTGGTACGCCGCGCGCGGCAACCTGTAGGCCGCGGGGCCGCCCTGCGGCAGTGTCGCAACACCCAGGTTCGCGGGCGGTGACGCTGGTCCCCCGCAGCGGGAATGCTGCCCACACGAACACTTCGTGATGCAGATCGGCTACAGTTGCGGCCGTCGTTTCGCTGACACATTGAGGGGACCCATGCTCAGCTTCGTCCTGTTGCCACTCGTCGCGGGTTGTACCGGTGAGCCCGACGAGCCCGTCAATCCCGAAGAGGTCTGCGCCGAGTCCACGAAGGTCTTGGTGTATGCCGACAACGACGGTGACGGCTTCGGCGCGGCGGGAACCCAGCGCCGGATGTGTGACGTCCGGCCCGGCTTCTCCACCAACGACGACGACTGTGACGACTTCCGGTCGCTCGTGAATCCCGGCGCGGTGGAGATCTGCGACGGCATCGACAACAACTGCGACGACGAGGCAGACGAGGGCCTCCGCACCACGCAGTTCTACCTCGACGCGGATGGAGACGGCTGGGGCGACCCCGAGATCGAGCGTGGCGTGGCATCGTGCTCGGCTCCTCCCGGCTTCGTTCAGAACCGGCTCGACTGTGACGACACGAACTCCGGAATCAACCCCGAGGGCGTCGAGGTCTGTGACAAGGTCGACAACAACTGCACCGGCCGCATCGACGACGACGATCCCCGCCTGAACCTGGCGCTCGCGCGTCGGTGGCATGCCGACAGCGACGGGGACAGCTTCGGCGACCCGAACAACATCGTCATCCAGTGTGAGGAGCCCGCCCCTGGCGAAGGGGGCCTGACCTACGTGAGCAACTCGCGTGACTGCGACGACTCGGACGAGCTCGTCTACCCAGAGGCTGGCGAGTTCTGCAACTTCTACGATGACGACTGCGACGGCTTGATCGACGACTCGGACCCGGACCTCCCGGCCGAGCTCCAGGGCGTCTGGTTCGAGGACAACGACCTCGACGGCACGGGCAACCCTCAGGCGTTCACGCTGGCCTGCCACCGTCCGTGGTTCCACGTCGACAACGCGCGCGACTGCGATGACGACGAACCGCTGCTGCAGGGGCCTGCTCCGTGGTACGAGGATGCGGACGGAGACGGCTTCGGGGCTCCCCCGCAGTCGGTCGACCTCTGCTTCGCGCCGGGCCCGAAGTGGGTGCTCGCGATCATCGGGGTCGACTGCGACGACCAGAACGACAGGATCAGCCCGACCGCGGTCGAGGTCTGTGACAAGGTCGACAACGACTGCGACAGCCGAATCGACGACGCGGACGACTCGCTCGACGACTCGACCGCGGAGACGTTCTGGTTCGACTTCGACGACGACACCTACGGAGATGCCGAGGTCTCGGTCGAGGCCTGCTCGCCGCCGGCCATGTTCGTCGACAACGACCTCGACTGCGACGACGAGTCGGAGGAGGTGAACCAGGACGCCGTCGAGGTCTGCGACGAGATCGACAATGACTGCGACGGGGACGTCGACGACGAGGATGTCGATGTCGACCTCGGGACCGCGAGCACCTGGTACGCAGACTTCGACGGAGACGGCTTCGGCGACCCCGCGGAGTCGGAGGAGAGCTGCTCCCCTCCGCTAGACTTCGTCGACAACCTGCTGGACTGCGACGACACCGATCCGGACTCTCTCGTCGACGGTCCGTGGTACATCGACGTGGACGGAGACGGTCGGGGAGCGGGGGATCCCTCGGAGAACAGCTGCACGGAGCCGAGCGACCCTGGCAACTGGGTGCCCGGCACCTTCGTCGACCCAGTCACCGGCGAGGTCCGGACGGACCTCGACTGCGCCCCCACAGATCCCGATCGCTTCCCCGGCAACGAGGAGATCTGCAACAACGGCATCGACGACGACTGCGATCCGCTGCGCGTCGACCTGCCGTGCACGCCTCCGTCCGTCGAGGACATCCACTGGTACTTCTCCGACGAGCTGGTGCCGGGTCAGGGGATTCCGAACGCCCCCGCGCGGTGGCTTCGCCAGTTCAGCCTGGATGACGGCATCGCGAGCGGATTCTCGGCCGAGGGGCTCGAAGGCGGGCTCTGATGAGCGCCCGGGCGCTGCCCGGGCGCGAGTCGTTATGCTCGTCTCATGACCCAGAAGCTGGTGTACGACGGGCTCCAGAGGTGCCCGTACCTGCCCGGGCGGGTCGCGCGGATGCCGCTCTACCGGCAGCTCCGGCGGCTGTCGCTCGCTGAAGCCGACGCTCGCTTCGCCAACGCCGAGCGTCGCGTCGGGACGTGCCTGTACCGGACCTCCTGTCCCACGTGCTCGGCTTGCGAGGGCATTCGGGTGCCGGTCGAACGGTTCAGGCCGTCCAAGTCCCAGCGCCGCGTGCGGAACAAGTGGGCCGAGCGGGGACGCGTCGAGGTGGGGCCGGCAAGCTTCTCGGAGGAGAAGCTCGCGCTGTTCAACCGCCACAAGACGGAGCGAGGTCTCGTCGCAGACGACGACGGGGAGATGAGCCCGCTCGGCTATGTCAGCTGGCTCGTGCAGTCCTGCGTGCTCACCGTCGAGATGCGGTACTTCTTCGACGACGACTTGGTCGGGGTGGGCGTCCTCGACCTCGGCGAGGAGTCCGCGAGCTCGGTCTACTTCTTCTTCGACCCGGACTTCTCGGCGCTGAGCCCCGGCGTGTACTCGGCGCTCCAGGAGATCGAGTTGTGCCGTCGCTCCGGTCGGAAGTACCTCTACCTGGGCCTGTACGTGGAGGACTGTCGGCAGCTCTCGTACAAGGCGCAGTATCGGCCTCACGAGCGGCTGGTCGACGGGGACTGGCGCCCGAGCGACGGAGAACGCTAGGGACTTCGGACGAGCGCTCCCACGAGCTCTCGGCCCACTGCCGGGCTGAACATCATCCACTGGTGGGACAGCACTCCGAGGCCGCGGGGAATGACTCGGTTGTCGGCGCCGGGAAGGTGGCACCGCGCCGCTGGCGCCATGGGGTCCCCTCGCATGGCGATCGTCACGACCTCGGCGTCGGCGGGCAGCCCGACCTCGAGCTCCTTGAGAAGCGAAGAGCCGGGGAGCATCTGCCATGCGCCACGGGCGACCAGCCCCACGGTGGGGATGGCGGCCACGGCCGCCCAGGTGCCCTGCACGGGGGCCCCGACGAGGACGAGCCGACGCACGCGGCGCCAGCCCCCGAGATGGTGAGCCCACCAGAGGCCGAGAATCCCGCCCTGGCTCGCCCCGACCACATCGACCCGCTCTGCTCGGGTCTCGCGCCGAAGCCGCTCCACGGATGCGTCGAGCTCTTGGGCGAGGCCTCGGACGTCCTGGACCACGAGGGGGGACAGCTCCGGGGACACGACCCGGCGCTTGGCGGCCTCGATGCGGCGTCGGAGGGGACACATGACCGTCGGGGTGGCCAGGAAGCCGTGAACGAGCATGACCGGGGGGGCATCGGACATCGGGGGGCCTCGGGCGGCGCTACGTCAGAGGTGTATGCTGGTGACGAGGATTTCATGAAGCTGTTGGGACACCTCTTCGCGGCTCTCGTCGCGCTCGCCCTGGTCGCTGCAGGGGGCGCCAAGCTGCTCGGCGATCCGGCGATGGCGGGCAACTTCGAGCGCTGGGGCTACCCCGTCTGGCTTCTGCTCGTCGTCGGATGCCTCGAGGTCATCGCGGCGCTTCTCGTGGTGCTCCCCTTCACGCGTCTGGTCGGCGCGGGCCTCGCGATCTCGATCATGGTCGGCGCGATGGGCACGCACGCGCTCCATGGGGAGTACAGCCAGGCCTTGCCTCCCCTTCTGGTCGGGCTGGCCGCGCTCGGCGCCGGGCTCGTGGGGCGCCGGTGAGCAGCATCGCCCAACTCGAGGCCTGGCTGCAGCAGAAGCCCACGGACCGGTTCGCGCTGTACAGCTTGGCGCTCCAGCTCAAGCAGGCGGGGCGCCTCGTGGAGGCCAAGGCCCGCTTCGAGGCGCTGCTGGAGGCTCATCCGGGCTCGGGTGCCGGCCACTATCAGCACGGCCTGCTGCTCTCGGAGCAGGGGAGGCGCGAGGAGGCCAAGGCAGCGTGGGAAGCTGGGCTGGCCGCGCTGTCAGGGCTCCGAGACCCCGATGCGCGGCGCTCTCGTAGCGAGATCCAGGCTGCGCTCGACGCGCTCGAGGACGAGGACGACTGACGTCCTCAGGCGTAGAAGAGGTCCACCAGCCACTCGGTCAGCGGGAGGTCTCCGAACAGGACCACGACCGTGGCGCCCAGTGCGAGGGGCGGGCCGAAGGGCAGGTAGGGATTTCGCGGCAGCACGACCCGCGCGGCGATGCCGACCACGCTCCCCACGATGCTCCCCAACATGATGGCAGCGCCGCCCTGGGCCACTCCGAGGAAGGCACCGAGCATCCAGGCGAGCTTCACGTCTCCCCACCCGAGGCCGACTCGGCCCGTCAGGAACTGCCACACGCGCTCGACGACGGTGAAGAAGCCGCCCCAGACGACGGCGCCCACCAATGCGGCGACGAAGCCGATCGAGAGATGCCCGTCGTAGCCGAGCCGCTCGAGCACGAAGTGACCCGCCAGTCCGAAGGGGACGGCGTAGCTACTGGTCTCCAGCGGGATGATGCGGTGGCGGACGTCTACTGCTGCGGCGACCAAGAGGAGGCAGAGGAAGCCGTACTGGAAGACCCACGCGATCAGATGGGGCGCGTCGAGGTCGCCGACGGAGCCCACGACGTGCCGAAAGCACAGCCAGGCGAGGAGCGCCGACAGTGTCTCTACGAGCGGGTAGAGCCGCGAGATCGCAGTACCACAGTGTCGGCAGCGGCCCCGGCGCGCCAGCCAGGAGAGCACGGGGACGAGGTCGGCGCCCCCCAGTCGGTGGCCGCAGCGAGGACAGCTCGAGGGCACGAGCAGCGACCGATCCTCGGGGATCCGCACGATGGTCGCAGCGAGGAAGCTGCCGATCACCAGCCCGTACAGAACCGCGAAGACCTGCGCGCCGACCAGAATCCACGCCTCGAGGGTCATGCGGCCGCTCGGGTGAGCACGTCGAGGACTCGGTCGACCTCGTCGTCGGTGAGGCTCGCGCGAATCGGCAGCGCGAGGAGCTGCCTCGCCAGCTCATGGGCGGTCGGCGTGGGCGCGGTCCGACAGCCCGCCAGCGCCGGCTGGGCGTCGAGGGGCCGTGGGTAGTACACCGCGTGGCCGATCTGTGCGTTCTCTAGCGCGGCGATCACCGTGGCGCGGTCCTCGACCAGTACACAGTACTGGTGTATCGCAGCCTCTGGCTGGCGCTTCAAGGGCCGCACGCCCTCGGGCAGGCCCGCGTCGTAGCGCTCGGCCAGTCGGCGCCGGCGGTCCAGTCGCTCTCCCAGCGTGGGCGCGTGACCCAGGAGCACGGCCGCCTGGATGGGGTCGAGCCGGCTGACCCGACCGACGACCCCCGCGACGGACTCGTGGACGTGGGGAGCCACCTGTCCGTGGGTCGCCAGCGAGCGGACCGCAGCCACCAGCTCGGCGTCATCCCCCGCGACAAAGCCACCGTCGCCGGCCGCCCCCCAGTTTTTCGTCGGGTAGGTGGACACCGCGGTGAGCCCGCCGCGAACGCCGCCGAGCGGGCTCCCGACGGCCTGCGCGGCATCGTCGATGACCGTGAGCCCGAGGTCGGGCATCGTCGCCACGTTCCCGAACAGGTGCACCGGGATCACGGCCCGCGTCTTGGACCCGACCGCCTGGGCTGCCGAGGCGGGGTCGATGAGGGCGTCGGGCCCGACGTCGACGATCACGGGCGAGGCTCCGGCCGCGATCACCGCGCCGGCCGTCGCGAAGAACGTGAGAGCAGGGACGAGGACCTCGTCGCCGGGGCCGATCCCGCACGCTTGGAGCGCGAGCATGAGCGCGTCCGTGCCGCTCGCGACGCCCACGGCGCGAGCTCGCCCAAGCAAGCTCGCGGCCATCGCCTCGGCTTCGGCGACGACCGGCCCCCCGGTCCAGCGCCCCGAGCGCAGGACCTCGAGCACGCGGATCTCCACCTCGGGTGCGACCGTGCGATGTCGCGCGGCCAGGTCGACCATCGGGATCGGCCTCACCGGCGTGGTGCGCAGAAGCGATCCAGCCAGTCCTGCTCGGCCATGTCGAGCAGCGACGTGTCGCCCTCGCAGGGCTCGGCCGAGAAGTCTCCGGCGATCTCGTCGCCCAGAAGGAAGCGACCTCGCACCCGAGCTTCGGTGGCGAGGTCGATCGTGACCTCACCGGGGCCCTCGACCAGGTCTCGCACCTCGTAGTCCGTGGCCTCGTACGTCCGCAGCAGCTCGTCGATGCTCACCAGGTGGGCCTCTCTGATACCCAGATAGCGGCTCCGGACGAAGGCCGGTCGGTCGATCCCGACGTCCGCGATCTGGGCTTCGGCGTCGTTCGCGTAGGTTCCGGTCCAGTCCTCCCGCTCGGTGTACAGGGCGAGGAGAACGTGCTGTGCGCGCTCGCGACAGGTCGCGACCACCGCCGCCTGCCCAGCGCGAGCCTGGTCCTTCGGCTCCGACAGCTGGGGGAGGTAGCACTCGGGGTACGCTCCGTTGGACAGGAAGATCAGGAGCTCCTGCCGATTCTCGCGAGGAGAGAGGCGAAACCGGGCCGTGCGCAGCTCGGTCCAGCCGATCGGGCCCTCCACCCATCCATGGTCGGTGCAGCCCAGCAAGAGCAGGAGCGAGAAGAGCCCAAACATGTGGGGAGTGTACGTCTGTTAGATACGAATTGCCGGTTGCTTTGAATGGACCCGCGCGGTCCTTCGTCCAAGCGCCTCACGGAGGCTCCATGTCGATGATTGTGGCCCTTGCCCTTTGGGGTCTGGCAGACGCCACGGCCGCCCCCGCCGCCGAGCTCGAGGAGCTCGCCGACCGTCTCGGGCTCGAGTCCGACGAGGCGACGTCGAAGTCCCCTCGCAGCCGGAGCGCGAGCCGGAGCCGCTCGAGTACATCGAGGCGTGCGCCCGCCCGCTCGTCTCGGGGGCCCTCGTCGCGCAGCCCGAGCCGCTCCCGCAGCCCATCGATGTCCAGCCGGAGCCCGTCGCGATCTCCTCGCAGCCCGTCCACGTTCTCGCGCAGTGGGGGGCCCCGGCTGTCCATGCCGGCGCGGCCGTCCAGCGCGAGCCGCTCGCCGGTCCGCCGCTCGTCGGCGTCCTCGAGCCGCGCTCCAGGGCCTCGGCCCCAGTCGCGCACGCCCACGTCGGGCAGCTCGTCACGCAAGCCGACCACGTCCCGGCCCCCTCGCGGCGCCGGTCCGTCCGCGCGCAAGCCCCGCCCGGCTCCCCGGAGCCCGACTGCGGCACCCCGTTCGCCGACTGGTCGGCAGAGCCCGAGCCGGCCGAGTACCTCGCGCCCGCCCGCTCGCTCCGGTCCCTCCGCCCGCCCGTCGGGGCCGTCGAGCCGTCCCAGCGTGACCCGGCCGCCCGGCAGCACCCCGCGCGCCCAGGTGGGGCGGGCCCCCGTGAGCGGCCGCTCGGTCCGCACCTCGTCCGCTCGCCGGCTCGACGTGGGCCGCCCCCCGAGTCGCGCGCTCCGCAGCTACCAGTCTCCGAGGTCCCGCTCCGGGGCGCGGACGGTCTCGGGGGCGCGCACGCCGGGCCGGCTGGGCACCTACGGCCGACCACCACATCGGGATCGCCGCGACGTCCGCTACGTGCGGCCGTCCCACCACCGCGTGCGCACCGTGTCCTACGCGCGCACTCGCGTGCCCGCCATTCGCTACTATCGGCCCTACTACACGCGCTGGTACTGCCATCCTTGGTATCGCTACCGCTACAGCACCGTCGCGGTCGTCGGCTTCGGCTTCCGCGTCTACGCGTGGCATGATTGGTGGGTTCCGCCGGCCCGCGCGTCGTGGAACTGGGTCCCCGGGTACTGGGCCTACGGGTACTACCACCCCGGCTACTGGGCCCCTCTCCGCTCTGCACCGGTAGGCTACGCCTATGTGCCCGGCTGGTGGGAGTCCGACGTGTACGTCGAGGGCTACTACCGGCAGGAGTCGCGCAGCGGCTGGGAGTGGGAGGAAGGCTACTACCTGGAAGACGGCAACTACGTCCGCGGCCACTGGCGGCCCGTCGGCGACGAGCCCCAGGGCTACGTCTGGGAGCCCGGCTTCTGGGATGGCGAGACCTACGTCGACGGCTTCTGGCGGCCCGAGTTCCGCACGAACTTCTACTGGGTGAGCGCGTTCTACGACGACGACGGCATCTACCACGCCGGCTACTGGCTGCCCGCCGAGGAGCCGCCCGGCCAGACATGGATCCCTGGCTGGTTCGACGGCAACGAGTGGATCCCCGGCTACTGGGTCGACGACGGCGAGATCACGGAAGATGCCCTGCAGTCGTGGGAGCCGCCCGAGGGCTACGACGAGGGCTGGGACTTCCTGGAGATCACCGTCGAAGACGAGGAACGATTCGACGACGGGCCGCCGGAGAGCGTGATCATCGAGCGCTTCCGCAGCGAGACCGGTGAGGCCCCGCTCGCGGTCCCGGTCATTCCGGAAGACTGATCCTGCGCTCGGCCGGCGCCGGGGCCGGCCGGTAGAGCAGGACGATCCGGCCGATCTGCTGTGCGATCTCCGCCCCCGTGTCGGCGGCGAGCTTGGCGCTCCCCTCGCGGCGGGCGTCACGGTCGCCGGCCAGCCGCACCTTGATGAGCTCGTGGGCACGCAGCGCGTCGCGCACCTCTCGCAGGATGCCCTCGGTGATCCCGGCGTCGCCGACGAGCACCACCGGCTCGAGGTGGTGACCGAGGGCGCGGAGGTGTCTGGTCTGACGTGGGTTCAGCGGCATCCGCGGGCTGTAACCGGCTAAGCGGTGTCATGATCTCGCAAACGCGCCGGCTACGCATGGCTGCCGTGGCGGCGGCGCGGCTCGACCGCGTGCGCTGCGCGGTAGAAGCCGTCCATCACCGCCACAACGTCTCGGCGATCCTGAGGACTTGTGATGCCCTTGGGGTCCACCACGTGCACCTGATTGCGCAGCAGCGGGTCAAGGTCAGCCCAGGCGCGGCTCGCGGAGCCGAGCGATGGCTGGCGCTGCACCACCACCAGACCGTAGACGAGGCGGTGGCGGCGCTGCGGGCTGCAGGCGTGAGGCTGTGGGTCGCGGACCTCGCCCCGGACGGCGTCGTCCCGGAGTCGCTGCCGCTCCAGCAGCCGGTCTGCCTGTGGTTCGGAGCCGAGCGTGTGGGCGTGTCCCCCGCTGCGAGGGAGGCCGCCGACGGCGTGGTGCGCCTGCCGATGTACGGCTTCGCGCAGTCGCTCAACGTCAGCGTGGCCGCCGCGCTGGCCCTTCGGCCGGTGGCCGAGCGCGCCCGCCTCGATGCGTCCGCCTTGCTCCCCGAAGCCGAGCGGGTCGCGCTCCTCGAGGGCTGGATCCGTCGCGAGGAGGCCTATCTCGACAAAATCCGCGCGAGGGCCAGCAACGGGTGAGCGTCGGCGGCTAAGGTGAGCGGTATGAGTCGTACCTGGACGTGGATCGCGCTCGCGGGCCTCATGGCTTGCGGAGACACGGACGACTTCGACGAAGACGGCTTCGTCGAGCCGGCCGACTGCAACGACAACAATGCCGACGTCTACCCCGGCGCGCCGGAGATCCCCTACGACCGGATCGACCAGGACTGCGACGGAGCCGACATCAACGACGTCGACGAGGACGGCTTCATCGCCGAGGAAGCCGGCGGCGACGACTGCAACGACTTCCGCGCGCGGGTCAACCCCGAGGCCGACGAGATCCCCTACGACGGGATCGACCAGAACTGCGACGGATGGAACGACGACGACTTCGACCAGGACGGGTACATCGCGCAGTCCGAGGGCGGCGACGACTGCGACGACTTCGACCCCGAGGTGGTGCCGTTGGACCTCGACAACGACGGGTTCAGCCCGTGCACCGGCGACTGCGACGAGTCCGACCCCGACCGCAACCCGGGGGCGAAGGCGGTGTGCGGCAACGACCTCGAAGACAACTGCGATGGCGTGTCCGACTGTGCGTTGACCGGGTTCGGCACGCTCGATGAGGCCGACCTCCAGATCACCGGCGTGTTCTCGAACCCCAAGGCGCTCGCCGCCTACGAGTTCGGGAGGTCGCTGGCGGTCGCCGACGTCACCGGCGACGAGGTCGACGACCTGGTCGTGGGCGGCTTTCTGGAGCCCGACGGGAGCGTCGGCCGCGTGTGGTGGTTCGACGGTCCCCTCGATGCGGTGAACAACCTGGACGACGCGTCGGCGATCGGCCTGGTGGACGGGCGCCGGCTGCGCGTGCTCGCCGCCGGCGACGTCGACGGGGACGACCGCGGCGACGTGGCGCTGAGCGCGCTTCCGAACACTGGCGGCGCGGTCGTCGGCGTCTTCGTCGCGCCGCAGAGCGGCGACGTCGACTTCGGCAGCGGATGGTGGAGGATGTTCGAGCCCACCGGCGGCGACATCCGGATGGGCGAGCGCCTGGCCGTGCTCGGCGGGGGCGCCCGCTTGGCGGTCAGCGCCAAGAGCGACGGCTGCTCGGTGCTCCCCGGCTCGTCCTGCGGCACGGTCAACGTCGTGCCGCTCACCAAGGGGGCGCGCGTC
>CAYMSU010000036.1:0-8430 GCA_964393165.1 uncultured Enterobacteriaceae bacterium | reverse complement strand
GCGGGCCGCCGCCAGGCGGGACTGGCGCGTGGTCAGCTTGAACAGCCACAGCAGCAGCACGCCCGCCAGCACGGACAGCCACAGCAACGAGAGCAGCCAGCGGCCGCCGAAGGGGCGCGGGCGGGCCAGCAACTGCACGCCTTCGACGCGGATGGTGACGGCGAGGACGACCTCCTGGTGGGCGAGGACGGGTACGACGCGCTGGTCCCCGCCTTTGCCCGGATCGTCCCCTCGCCGCCCACGTCCGGCGTGCACCTGCTGGAGGACGTGGCCTCGGCCAGCATCGACCTGCGCGAGTGGGGCGACGGAGTCGGGGGCGCGGCCACCGGCGATCTCGACGGCGATGGGGCTCAGGATCTCGCCCTCGGTGCGCCGCGGTACAACGTGCGGTCCGGGGCCGTAGCCGTCTTCACGGAGCCGCTGGCTGGCGAGGTCGATCCGGCCAGCGCGCCCATCCAACGGTTCGCGTTCGGGCAGGACTCGTTCGGAGGCGAGGTCGAGGTCACCGACTTCGACGGGGATGGCCAGGACGACCTGATCATCGGCGCCCCCGCGGCGCTCGGTGCAGGCGGCAAGGGGGAGCCTGGCTCGCTCATGGTCTGGTACGGGCCGCTACAGCCCGGGTCCGAGCTCACGGTCGAGGCCGATCTCTTCCTCGAGGGCTTGGGAGGCGAGCGCACCGAGGGTGGCGCCGCGATCGAGGCGATGGACTTCGACGACGATGGACTCACCGATATCCTGGTGTCGTCGCCAGGAGAGGGGCCCGGCATCGTCTATGGCTTCCGCGGTGGGGCCACCGCGATCAACGGGATCTGATCCGCCGCGCTCCGCCACCAAGCTGGCTCCGCTTGCGAACGCAGCCGACCGAGCGCGGAGGCGCCGGCGTGTACAGGTGAATAGATCCTCGGGTCATGAAGACCACTTCATCCGACCCACTCGGCCTGCTGGCCTGCTCGGCCAGCAAGATGGCAGCACTCTGGCTTCTGTGCGGGCTCGCCGTCGTCGCGACCGCGGCCCCGACCGAGCCCGCCTCTGCACCCGAGTCCCGGTGCGAGGTGCGCCCCGAGGTCGGCGCGATCTGCGAGCTCACCTGGGCGCTGTCGGTAGACGGCCAGCCCGCCGGAGAGCAGCGGGTGGTCCTCCGGCAGGAGGGCACCGTTCGGATGCTGGAGCTCACGGCCTTCGTGCCGGGCACCGTGCAGCGGCGCTGGCCCTTCCGCGCCCGCCGGGCCGCTCCGGCCTTCGAGCAGCGTCTCACGGCCACGCGACTGCCCGGAGAGGAGGCGTCTGTCCACTCCGTTCGGTCGATCGCGGGGTCCCGGCTCGAGCTGCAGGCGCGTGAGACCGGGGCGATGTGGCGCCTTGCGATCACCGACGACGTAGGCACCCGCGACCGAAAGCTCCCCGCGTCACGGGTGAGTCTGTCGGTCGTCGACCTGCTCGACCCGACGACCTCGGGGCGACTCGCCGGTCTGGAGCAGGCGGGGCTCCTCGATCCGGTCTCCGGCGAGGTCCGCCCCGGAGCCGTCGTCGATCTCGGCGTCCGCCAGCTCGAGGTCGGGGGCGCGCCCACGCCCCTTCACGGCTGGGAGTTTCGCGCCGCGGACGATGTGTGGCGGTGGTACCTGTCCCCCAACGGCTACCTCGTACGCTTCGAGCAGCCGCTCGGCGATCGCGTGGTTCGCGCCGAGCTCGTCGGGGGCGCGCCCCGTGGGCAGGACGACTTCGGGGTGCCTTCGTTGCCGGACGTCGAGGTGCTCGACGAGCCGAGCTGATCGCGCTCAGCGAGCCTGGCGAGACGAAAGCCAGGACGAGAACGCCTCGCCGACCTTCGGGTCGCGCATGCCCATCTCCACGACGGTCTGCAGGTAGCCGAGCACGTCGCCCGTGTCGTACCGCACGGCGTCGAGCACCTCGGCCACCATGCGCCCCTTGCTCGCGAGCCGGTTGATCGCATCGGTCGCGTAGAACTCGGCCTCGGGATTCGGCCCCGCCTCGTGGCGCTCCAGACCGGCCGCCAGCTCGTCGAACACCTCGGGGGTGTACAGGAAGCGGCCCAACGACACGATGTGGCTCGGTTCCTGGCCGGGAGCCGGCTTCTCGACGATCTGCCGCACGCGAGCCTGGCCCGCCTCGCTCACCACGTCGACGACGCCGTAGCGAGAGACGTCCTGGCCGGTGAGGTCCTGGGCGCCCAGCACGCTGCAGCCCGTGCGCTCCCAGGCCGCGATCAGCTGCGCCGAGCAGTTCGGCGAGCCGAACAGGTCGTCCGGAAATGCCACGACCACCGGGTCTCGGCCCGCGAAGGACCGGGCGAGCAGCAACGCATGCCCGGTGCCGCGCATCTCCGCCTGGCGCACGAAGGTGGCGCGCACGCCGGGGATCCCGAGCCGATCCCGGCCGACCCGCTGCTCGAGCTCGACGTCGGTATCGAACCAGTCCTCGAGCGCCCGCTTGCGACGGCTGGTGATGATCAGCAGGTCGCGGATTCCCGCCTCGGCCATCTCCTGAACCACGAAGTCCAGCGCCGGACGATTGACGAGCGGGAGCAGCTCCTTCGGGACCACGCGAGTGACCGGCAGGAAGCGGGTTCCGTAGCCGGCGGCGACGATCACGCCCTTCACGGTTGCCATGCGACCTCCGGTTGCGACGTACCCCTGTCGGACAGGCGGGTAAAGAAGGTGGAGACGGAATGCGGGGAGGTCACGTGTGGTGGACGGTGGGGGGCGTGCTCGGGGCCCTTGGCGTGCTGTTGGGCGCGTTCGGCGCCCACGGGTTACAGGGCTCGGTGTCGGAAGACCTCGTGGAGGTCTGGAACACGGGCGCGCGGTACCACCTGGTGCACGCGCTGGCGCTCTGCGCCGTGGCGGCGCACCCGGCCACGCCCCGGTGGGCGGGGGTCCTCTTTGTCGCGGGGATTGTCTTGTTCAGCGGCTCGCTGTACGCGATGACGCTCACCGGCCAGCGCTGGCTCGGTGCGGTCACGCCAGTCGGGGGGCTCTGCTTCGTGGCGGGGTGGGTCGCGCTGGCG
Source organism: uncultured Enterobacteriaceae bacterium (assembly GCA_964393165.1). Lineage (GTDB taxonomy): Bacteria > Myxococcota_A > UBA796 > UBA796 > DRPG01. Next base: position 5,399 of record CAYMSU010000036.1, on the reverse strand, counting down.
CTCGCCCCCCGCGTGGCGTAGGGTCAGCTCATGCTCGGCATCTACCTGGCATCTCTCGGCTTCGGCGCGAGCTTGATCGTCATCTCCCTGTTCTTCGGGGCCGGCGACAAGGACTTCGACAAGGATCTCGACCTCGAGGCGGACGCGGACGCAGATCTGGACCACGACGCGGATCTCGACCACGACGCGGATCTCGACCACGACGCGGATCTCGACCACGACGCGGATCTCGACCACGACCCCGATCTCGATCACGATGCGGACGTGGACCAGGACGCGGAGGCCGAGGGGCTCGACAAAGCGGTCGACTCCGATGCCTACTGGCTGCCCTTCCTGTCCATGCGCTTCTGGACCTTCGGGCTCGCGACGTTTGGCCTCGCGGGCACGCTGATGACGTTCCTGTCGATTCCGTGGCTGGTCACCCTGGGCGTGTCGCTCGTCCTCGCGACCGGAATCGGCTGGGGGGCCGCCTCGTTCTTCCGCGCGCTGAAGTCGGACGAGATCACCGGCCACACCACGCTGTCGAGCTTCGTAGGGGAGGAGGCGCGCGTGCTCTTGCCGGTGCGCCCGGGCAGCGTGGGCAAGATCGTGGTCGAGGCACTCGCGGGCCGGGTCGAGATGCTCGCCAGCTCGAAGGACGGGCGGGTGCTGGAGAGAGGCGAGAAGGTGATTATCGCACAAGTGCGGGACGGCGTGGCCGATGTGTCGGGCCTGTCGGCGCGTCCTCCGCGTGCGGCGGGGGCCGCCGCGCAACAACGTACGAGCCAGCGGCGTACGGAAGGGTAGGAAGCCACTGGGGAGGCACTCTTGGAGCCATTCGCGTTTCTCTGCATCGGCATGGCGGCGGGCCTCGCGATGGTCGTCCTCGTCTTTGCCGCCAAGCAGTTTCTGTTCGTGGGCCGTCCGAACGAGCTGCTCATCTTCTCCGGCCGCCAGTACCAGCTGACCGACGGCTCGTCCGTCGGCTACCGCGTGGTGCACGGCGGGTTCGCCTGGCGGATCCCGATCCTCGAGAAGGTCGACCGCATGGAGCTCGGCGCGATCCCGATCGAGCTGAACGTGGGCAACGCCTACTCGAAGGGCGGGATCCCGCTCGCGCTCCACGCCATCGCCAACGTCAAGGTGAGTTCCGACCCACGGAACTACAACAACGCCATCGAGCGGTTCCTCGGTCGAGACCCCGACGAGATCCGGCAGGTCGCCAAGGAGACCCTCGAGGGGCACCTCCGCGGAATCATCGCGCGCATGACGCCCGAGGAGGTCAACGAAGACCGACTCAAGTTCGCCGAGGAGCTCGTGGACGAGGCGGGCGAGGACTTCAACAAGCTCGGGCTCACCCTCGACACCTTGAAGGTCCAGTCCGTCAACGACGATGTGTCCTACCTCGACAGCATCGGCCGGGAGCGCCTCGCCGACGTCCTCGCGCAGGCCGAGATCGCCGAGTCCACGGCGAAGGCCGACGCCGAGGAGCAGCAGGCACGCTTTGTTCGCGAGGGCGAGGTCGCCAACGAGCGCGCCGAGACGGTCATCAAGCAGCGAGAGAACGAGCTCCGTAGGCGTCTCGCGGAGTTCGAGGCGCGCGCCAGGTCCGAGGAGGAGCGCGCGGAGCAGGCTGCCCTGGCCGCCCGGGCCAACGCCGAGCAGAACCTCCAGCAGATCCGCGGGGAGCTCGAGCACCTCCGGCTGACCGCCGACGTGGTGCTGCCGGCGGAGGCGCAGCGGAAGGCCTCGGAGATGCGCGCAAAGGCCGACGCGGCCCAGATCGCCGCCGACGGGGAGGCGCTCGCCCAGGTGCTCGAGATGATGCGCGAGACCTGGCTCAAGGCCGGCGACGACGCCAAGGACATCTTCCTGATTCAGAAGCTGGAGGCCATCCTCAGCACCGTCACGGAGCGCGTGAAGCAGCTCGAGGTGGCCGAAGTCCACCTGCTCGACGGCGGCGATGGCTCGGCGCTGCCCCAGCACATGGCAGCGCTGCCCGCCACGGTGGGGGCGGTCCTGCGGGAGCTCACTGCGACCACGGGTATCGACGTGGCGGGGATCCTCGCGGGAAGTCGCGACGACGACGACGAAGACGACAGTGACGACGAGAAGCGCCGGCGGCGCGACATGGCGGCCCGGCAGGCCCAGGCTCGGGAGGTGAGCTGATGATCGAATTCATCCTGGGGATCTTCGGGGTCCTGGTCGTGGTGGTCGGCGCGGCAGGAGCCGCCGCCGTCGGGCTCGCGGGCAACCTGCTGTACATCTGTGAGCCCAACGAGGTGCTGATCTTCAGCGGGCGCCGGCGGCGCACGCAGGCCGGGGTGAAGGGCTACCGGATCATCCGCGGGGGGCGCGGGTGGCGGGTGCCGCTCATCGAGCGTGTCGACCGGCTGGACCTCACCAACATGATCATCGAGGTCGAGGTCAAGGGCGCCTACTCCAAGGGGGGCATCCCGCTCAACGTGCAGGGCGTGGCCAACCTCAAGATCGCAGGCCACGAGCCGGTCCTGGGCGCCGCTGTGGAGCGGCTGCTCGGCAAGCCTCGGGAGCAGATCGTGCAGATGGCCAAGGATGTGCTCGAGGGCAACCTCCGCGGCGTGCTCTCGCGCCTCACCCCCGAGGAGGTCAACGAGGACAAGCTCGCGTTCGCCGAGAAGCTCCTCGAGGAGGCGGAGCACGACCTCGGGCGTCTCGGGCTGCTGCTCGACACCATGAAGATCCAGAACGTGTGGGACGAGCGCGGCTACCTCGACAGCCTCGGGCGCAAGCAGTCCGCCGAGATCATCAAGAAGTCGCGCATCGCCGAGGCGCGCGCGAAGGCCCAGGCGATCACGCAAGACGCCGACAACCGCCAGCGCGCCCGGCTGCAGCAGGTCGACGCCGAAGAGCAGATCGCCTCGGCGCAGGCGGAGCGGCGGGTCGCGGATGCCCAGACCCGCTCGAATGCGCTGGTCGCGGAGCAGCGGGGGCAGGTCGAGGCGCTCATCGCCAAGGCGACCGCGGCGCTCGAGGCGGAGCGAGCGCGCGTCGAGAAGGTGAGGATCCAGCTCGAGGCCGACGTGATCGAGCCCGCGCAGGCGGACATGTCCAGGGGGATCAACGAGGCCAAGGGCCGCTCGGCGAAGATCCTCGAGGAGGGGCGCGCCACCGTCCAGGTCCTGGAGCAGATGATCGGCGTGTGGAAGGAAGCCGGGCCGGCTGCTCGCGACATCTTCCTCATGCAGAAGCTGCAGGCGGTGATGGAGCAGCTCGTGAGCACGGTCGGCCAGGTGAAGGTCGACAAGGTCACCATGCTGCCCCCGCCGACCGCGGCCGAGGGCGGAGGCGACACCGCGCGGCGCGCGGTTCGGCTCGTCGAGGAGCTCAAGGGCGCCATCGGCGTCGATCTCCCCCGCCTGCTCGAGTCCGCGGCGGGGGTGGGCGCGGACCGCCCGAAGGATCTGTGAGCCCGACCCTCCGTCGCTGGGAGGCCGGGGTCCGGTGCGATAGGACCCTTGGACTTCCTGCGGATCGGAGGACCACCTGGAGCAGCTGTACGGGAACACGGCCGGCCTGAAGACCCAGCATGCCCGCGCGCTGCGGGCGCTCTATCGCCGCCGCGTCGACCGCACCCAGTTCGTGTCCCCGCCGCTCGCGCGGGCGCTCACCGAGGTGAGCCGAGACACCAGCCGCCGCATCGGCCTGCTGATCGACCGCCTCGGGCGCGTCGACCGGGTCGTCGTGGGCGATGCCCACCGCGTGTTCCTCCCTGACCTCGGGCCTCGTCGCGCGGGCGCCGCGCGCTTTCGGGGGGTTCGGCTGGTCCTCACCAGCCTCCGGCCGGAGGGGCTGACCGAGGACGACCTGACCGACCTCGCCCTGCTTCAGCTGGACGCGGTCGCCACCATCCGCGTGCTGGCCGACGGGCTGCCCGGCGAGATCGAGTACGCTACCCTCCTCCCGCCCGCGCCCGACGAGGGGGAGGGGGAAGGCGAGGGCGAGCACGCCCTCTGGCAGGTCGAGCGCGTTCCCTCGGTCCATCAGTGGACCGACGACTGGCTCGCCTACATCACCGACCTCGAGGCCCAGTTCGCGCGTGCGCCGCAGCTTCAGCGGGTGGACGGCAGGGACCTGGCGATCCTGATCGCGGTGACCACCGACGACGTGGCGCGGGCGCGCCGAGGCCTGCGCGAGCTCGCTCGGCTCGCCGACACCGCCGGCCTCGGAGTTGCTGACCGGGTACTCCAGCGGCGTCGCAAGATCGACGGTCGCACCGTCCTCGGCCAGGGCAAGCTCCAGGAGCTCATCGTGCGCTCCATGCACCTCGGCGTCGAGGTCCTGGTGTTCGACCGCGAGCTGTCGCCCTCGCAGCTCCGGAACATCGCGCAGACCACTGACCTCAAGGTGCTCGACCGCACCCAGCTGATCCTGGACATCTTCGCGCAGCACGCGACCACGCGCGATGGCAAGCTCCAGGTCGAGCTCGCCCAGCTGCGCTACCGCATGCCCCGGCTCGCCCTCATGCCCACGGCGATGTCCCGCCTCACCGGCGGCATCGGTGGCCGCGGTCCCGGCGAGACCAAGCTCGAGATCAACCGCCGGCGAGCCCAGGAGCGCGTCACCCGGCTCGAGCGGCAGCTCGAGCAGCTAAGCAAGAACCGGTCCACCCGTCGCCGTCGGCGGGAGCGCAGCGGCATCCCCGTCGTCTCCATTGTCGGCTACACCAATGCCGGCAAGTCCACCCTCCTCAACCGCATGACGCGCAGCGAGGTCGTCGCCGAGGATCAGCTGTTCGCGACGCTCGACCCCACCACGCGGCGCATGCGCTTCCCCGAGCAGCGCGAGATCGTGCTCACGGACACCGTGGGGTTCATCGAGGATCTGCCCGAGACCCTGGTGGCTGCGTTCAAGTCCACCCTCGAGGAGCTCGAGGAAGCGGACCTGCTGATCCACGTCCTCGACGCCTCCGAGCCAGACGTCGAGCATCAGCACCGCGCTGTCCACGAGGTCCTGGAGGATCTCGGCGTGCAGGACACCACGCGGATCCTGGTGTGGAACAAGACCGACCTGGCGGATCCCGAAGTCCTTCAGCAACTCCGGGAAGTCCACGGAGGCCACGCCGTGAGTGCGGTCACCGGCGAGGGCCTGCAAGATCTGGTCGATGCGATCGAGCGGCAGCTGTTTCGCCAGGAGGCAGCGCTGCGCGCGGAGGCAGAGGACGAGGCGGATTCCGCCGTGGATGCCCCGAGAGCGCGTCGGGCATGAGGGCGGGGTCCCTCCTGCTGGTCGCGCTGGGGTGTGGGCGGCCCGCTCCGCTGGGCCCTCCGGCGATGGGCGAGCCCCCCGTGATCACGCAGCTCGAGGTCGCGTGCGATCCCGACGAAGGCTCCTGGCGCCTCGCCCTCGAGACCGCCGGGTGGGCCGGCGAGGTCACGACC
>CAYMSU010000035.1:0-21758 GCA_964393165.1 uncultured Enterobacteriaceae bacterium | reverse complement strand
CGGTCCGTGCCGGGAGCGATCCAGGCGTACCGCCTGCGCTTGTGGGCAGAGCTCGCCACGGCGCGCTATCGCATGAGCTTCGCGGGCAAGCCGCGCGACACGCGTGATGTCCTCCTCCTCGACGACATCCGGTCGTTTCTCGGGAGGATCCGACAGGAGACGGATCAGCTCGCCGAGGCTGCGCCTCATCTCCAGGTGGCGCAGTCCCGCGCCGCGATCGACCGCACCATCACGCTGTGCCGCGACGAAGCCGGCAACGTGCGGTCGTCGAGAGCCCAAGGCACCCTCGCCGAGCAGGGCACGCGCCTCGCCCAGCTCGCCAACGAGCAGTTCGCGCTCTACCAGCGGGACTTCGCCGGACAGTCCCGCTTGAGCCGTCACCCTCCGCGACTCGAGCGCATCGTGCGCGCACTGGAGGAGCTCGGAGCGGGCATGGCCCGGCTCCAGCGGGAGGGCTTCGACAGCGCGCAGAACAACGGCAACCTCGGAATCGTCACCGAGCGCGCCCAGGCCTATCGCCAAGAGCTCCAGGCAATGGCCCAGGCGCGCACCGAGGCCACCGTGGAAGACCGTGTGAACGCCCTCGGCGGAGCCGCGAACCGCATCTTCGGCGCCTACCGCGAGGAGTTCGCGGGCAAGAGCCGCTCGAGCGTCTCCCAGGACCGACTCGTCGAGCTCTTCGAGGCGCTGTTTCCCATCGCGCTGGAGATGGACGCGATCGACAAGGAAGACGGCAACGAGCTCAACGAGCAGAACCTCACCCTCGTGCTCGACCAGCTGGTCATGTACGTGCGCGAGTGGGACGCCATCGCCGAGGCCAAGTCCTCCTCGGGAAGCTGATCGGCTTGTCGGAGGACTCTCCCGAGCTCCCCGAGTCCGCCTTCGCGCCCCCCGCCGACTCGACCGAAGGCCGCCCCCGACCCGACTGGGGTCGGGTGTTCTGGCTCGTGCGAAACCGGGCCCTCCGACTTGGCGCGGCCGCCCTCGTCTGGGGGCTGTGGGCCCAGCTGCTGTGGCCGCGACCCGACGGCGTCCCGTTCCTGATCGGCGCCGTCACAGGCTTGCTCGTGTGGGGACCCTCGAGCCTCGCCCTCGCCCGGATCGTGTTCCTCCCCGGAGAGCCCCGGGCCGACGTGCGGGACGTCACCGGCCGGCCCGTTGCCCCCGAGGACTACCGCTGGCTGCACCGCCTCCTCGTCATGGAGCACCTCCTCGGACTGCTCCCGCTGGGGCTCTTCGCCGCCTGGGCAGTCGCCGGCCCGGTGCAGCTGCCCCTGTGGGTGCTGGTCATCGCCGGCCCGATGTTCGTCCTGGCGCTCTGGCAGCAGCTTCGCGTGGTGCGCCGGCTGCTGCTGATCGAGGCCTCCGTCGCCCTGGCCCTGGAGCAGCCGACCCGGGCCCTGCGCTCCCTCGACCTGCTGGCCCGCCTCCGGCGGCCCACCGCCGAGGCCCGCCGGCTCCGGGAAGTCGCCGAGCGGAGGCTCCGGAGCGAGTGACGCACCGGTATGGTAGTTCGAAGATGGAGGTAGCGCGTGGTCACCTCGTGGGCCCTCGCCCTGGCGAGCGCCAGCCCCGCACCGTGCGGCCTGGCGTTGGTGGCGGACCGACTGGACTACCGGCCCCTCCCGGAGGCGCTTCGGCTGACCGAGGGGCCGAAGGCCGAGCGAGACGTGTACGGGCTGCCGCTCGTGCGGAGCTCCGAGAACTTCGCGGTGCGCTGGGGGACCGCGGCGGCGATCGAGCCCCGCGCGGTCGACGCGCTGCTGGACACCCTCGAGGCCGCATGGCAGCGGTTCGTGGAGGAGCTCGACCACCCTCCTCCTCCCGGATCCGCGACCTACCAGTTCAACGTGTACCTGGGCGACACGGGAGACGGTGCGCCGCCCACCTACGGCACGGCGGGCTACTTTCAGACGGACGACGAAGACCATCCGATGGTGGTGATCAGCCCTACGACGCTCGCGAGCCCGCAGCACGCCGACAGCGTCGCCGTGCACGAGCTCTACCATGCCCTGCAGTACGCGACGGACCGCTACCCGTACCTCGGCCCGTCGTCGTGGTGGTGGGAGGCCAGCGCCGAGTGGGCGGCTGACGAGATGGCCCCCGTGAGCCCGTTCAGCGGCTCGTTCTTGTTCGCCTATGCGGGCCTGAGCCCGCTCCCGCTGGCCTTCTTCGACTACCCCGACACGCAGGCCATCGAGGAACTCTACCAGTACGGCGCCTTCGTCTTCGCCACCCACCTGACCGACCGCGTCTCGCCATCGGCGGTGCGCGACACGTGGCTCGACCCAGGCTCCGAGCCCGACGTGATCGAGGTCGTGCGGGCGCTCCTGGCCGAGCGCGACCTGGCCCTCGAGGAGGTGTTTCTCGACCACATCGAGCGCAACGCCACCTGGGACTACGTCAACGGCGCCTACTGGGCACAGATCGTGGGCGACCTGACCGCCGCCTACGACCTCGACGCGGTCTCCGGGCAGTATGCCCACTCCGGAACCCGCGGGGAGTTGGCCATCGGACCACACGCCCCCGGCCACTTCGGGTACAACGCCATTCGCCTACGCCAGCCCAACGAGGGCACGCTCGAGGTGGAGATCCGGGGAGAAGCCGAGGGCACGTTCGGCAGTCCCGCCGGCTACGGCGCCCGCCTCGTGCAGGTCTGGACCGACGGCTCCCTGGCGTACCACCCCGTACGCTTCGACGGGGTAACGGGGGCCGCACGCCTCGAGGTCGGCAGCGAAGAAGAGGTGTGGCTCATGGTGGGCGCCTGGGGCGCTCCCGCAGGCTACGCCTGGGCCGACGAGCGCTTCCCCTATCGGTACGCCCTGACGGTGGTGCCCGAGCCAGCCCCGGGAGATCATGCCGTGCCGCCACCGGCCTCGGCACCTTCACGATGCGGCTGTGCCCCCACCCCCGCGGGCGCCCCCGCGGCCCTCTGGGGGCTCCTTGCTGCCACCTGGATGGTCAGTCGGCGTACTTCACGCTGCAGCCATAGGGCTTCGTTTCGGCCTGGCTGATCCGCCGCCCCGCGGCGAGATCGGCCAGCGCCGCGTCGACGAAGTTGCGGCCCGCGCCGGGAGCCCCGCCGCCCCGGGGCTGGTTGTCGATGGCTCCGCGATAGACCAGCACCCCGTCCTTGTCGATCACGTACATGTGCGGCGTGGTCTTGGCGTCGTAGGCCTTGCCCACCGCGCCATCCTCGTCGATCAGCACGGGGTGTGACATCGACCACTCGGCGACCGCCGCGGCGTTCGCCTCGACCCCATGGCCCTGCTTGCCGGGAGCCCCGCTGTTGATGGCCACCCAGGCCACCCCCTCCGCCGCCACCCGCGACGCCTGATCGGCGAGGGGCCCGTCGCGGTGCGCGTACTGCACGTAAGGGCAGCCCGGGTTGAACCACTCGGACCGTGACCTTGCCCGCGAAGTCGGCCAGGGAGACGGTCTTGCCCTTCAGATCGGGCAGCGAGAAGGCAGGTGCGGGCTCTCCGAGCGCCGCCGACGCGGAGGACGACCCGGCCGCCGGCGACGCGTCGGAGGTCGAACAGCCCGAGCCGAGGCCCCACATCACACCCAACCACCACAGCTTCGTCATCGTCGTTCCTCCCGGGCCCTCGGGCGACCTGCGATGGTCGCTGTGCGAGGCTTGCTCCGCGCCTGTATGATGCCCGGCACGGAGGAGACCACGTGCGCCACTGGAAGCTGCTGCTGCTCGCCGCCACGGTCACTGCCTGCTCGGGGAGTGACGACACCACGCCCGGCAACGACGACGCGCCGCCGCAGGAGAGCGACACCGGCGTGGCGAAGGATGCCGACAAGTCGGAAGAGACGGCCGAGACCGGCGACACGGGGACCACGCGCACCGACAACGACCCCTGCGGCCCGCTGCTCGGGCCCCAGGGCCGCCTCATCGAGGAGGGCAGCAACCTGCGGGCCATCGTGAGCGGTGCCAAGCCCGGCGACGTGCTTCGCCTCGAGGCCGGCACCTACGAGGTGAACGGCACGATCACCGTCAACTCGCCCATCACGATCCGCGGCGCGACCGACGACGCAGCCGACGTCACCATCGTGCAGAGCAGCGGCAGCGGCAACCTGTTCGACGTTCGCGCGAGCGACGTCACCCTCGCCCACGTCACCCTGACCGAGTCCGACCGCCACGCCGTCCACCTGGCCACGAACGGTGCCCGGCTCTCCAACTTCCGAATGCACGACGTGTACGTGCTCAACGCCGGTCGCTACGGCGTCTTCGCGGACGGGAGCTTCCTCGAGAAGGGCGAAAAGGAGCCCGCGTGGCCGGGCTTCGACAACTCGGAGATCAGCTGCTCCACGTTCGAGCTCGAGAAGGCAGCGGTGAACGACCTCGATGCGTTCTGCGTGACCGGCGCGATCGATGCCTACGGCGTTCGCGGCTGGACCGTGCGCGACAACGTCACTCGCGACCTGTACTGCCCCGGCTCGGACCAGAACTCGCCGTCCATCCGGTTCTGGCGAGGGTCCAGGGGCACGGTCGTCACCCGCAACATCCTGATCAACTCGCCCGTCGGCATCGTGGTGGGGCAATCCCGAGACGAAGAGGGCCGCGTCTACGACGGCCTCGAGCCCAACCCCTGCCCACCGGCGGACGGTCGGCTGCAGCACTACCGCGCGACCGTCACGAACAACATCATCTCCTCCGACGAGGCCGACGATCAGCCGGTGGGCATTCGCGCCGAGGCCAGCTGCGACGCCACCATCGTGCACAACTCCATCTACGCGCTGGCGCCGAACGCCCCCGGGCCCATCGCGAACATCGAGTCGGTCTTCCCGAACTCGACCGGCGTCCTGGCCAACAACCTCATGTCCGACGGCATCGCGCGCACGAACAAGAGCGCGATCACGGTCGACCAGGACACGAACTGGGAGAACGCCAAGCCCACCACTTGGTTCCGACTGGCCGACGACGACTTCCACACCGCACCCGCCTCGGACTTCGCGATCGACCAGGGATCGAAGGCCTACCTCGGCCTCGTGCCCGTCGACGTGGACGACGAGCCGCGGAAGACCACCCCGGACATCGGGGCAGACGAGGTGCGCTAGCGCCTATAGCTCGGGCGGGCGCAGCAGCTCGAGGTTGGCGCCCGCCTTCTCGGCCGCTGCCATCAGCTGCTGGGCTCGCTCCACCGGCACGCCCACGTCTTCCGTGACCCAGCGGTTCCAGTCGCCAGGAGCAAGGTGCGCTCTCGCCTGAATCAGAGTCGCGCCTGCCTTGGCCATGTCGGACTCGCGCTCGACGACCAGACGAAGGTGAGCTGCCATCAATGCCAGGTGATCAGCCATCTTTCAGACCCCATGCGACTGTCGGATAATTCCGGCTAAGTCATCTCGACCGATCGTGCCACCCATGGTCGCGCTCGGTCGGCGGATTCCGAGACGCCGTGCCCTCGCCACGAGGACCTCGGCACACGTCTTGGTTTCGGGTGGAGAGTCCGTTTGCTATAGTCCTGTCCCTACGAACGCCTCCACGTCCCGGACGGGGGGCTCACGTCTCGGGGAGACCTCATGCATCGTACGTGGCTCTTGATGATGTTCGCCGTAGTCGTCGGCTGCGACCCGGTCGAGGAACGTGCCTGTGAGCGCGTCGAGGAAGTCGAGCACTTCGCCGACCTCGACGGCGACGGGTTCGGGGCCGGGTTCGCGTTGAGCAGCTGCCCCTCCGAGGTTCCGGAGGACCGCGTGCTCAACCAGGTCGACTGCGACGACGAAGACGAGAACATCAACCCCGATGCGACCGAGTTCTGCAACCAGATCGACGACAACTGTGATGGACAGACGGACGAGGGCTACGTCCTCGACAAGTACTTCATCGACGTCGATGGAGACGGATTCGGGGCCCGGTTCCCGGCCGTCGCCACCTGCGGCGAGCCCCCGGTCGGCTACGTCGGCAACGACCTCGACTGCAACGACAACAACAATCGCATCCACCCCGATGCGCCCGAGATCTGCAACGCCGGGCGCGATGACAACTGCGACGGTCGGGCCGACGACGGGGATCCCAACACCCTCGACAGCTCCAAGCTCACCTTCTACGAGGACCGGGACGCCGATGGTCTCGGCAACCTCGACCGAGGCCGGAAGCTCTGCACGATCCAGGCCGGGCTGGTCGACAACTTCGTCGATTGCAACGACCGGAACCGCGAGATCACCAATACGCCCTTCCCGGCCGACAACGACCTCGACGGCTACGGGGACGCCGTTGCCACGGTGATGTCGTGTGAGGGGTACCCCGGCACGGCGGTCGCCTGCGAGGACCGCGAGGACAACCCCGACATGATCCCGTGCACCGACGGGAACAACCGCGACGACTGCGACGATTCGGACCCGATGATCAACATCCCGAAGGAGTGGTACACGGACCTCGACGGCGATGGGTACGGCGAACTGCCGGCAGAGTCCTTCGGCTGCTTCCCTCCCAACGAGCCCTCCACCGGACCGTTCGTCGGTGACTGCAACGACTCCGATGAGACCGTCTTCGCGGGCGCCGATGAGATCTGCGACGACGGCATCGACCAGAACTGCGATGGCCTCATCGACTGCCTCGACGGCAACTGCAACGACCGGGCCGAGTGCCAGCTCGAGTGCGTCGACGAGGGCATCACCGCGTCGGAAGCCACCTTCAGCTACACGGTGTCGATGGCCGGCGCCACGAACGACTTCTCCGCGTCCTGCATCACCCGCGACCGGTTCATGAACAACGGCCCCGAGGTCGTGCTGCAGTGGACCGTGCCGGAGACCGGGTCCTACGCGTTAGACACCTTCGACTCGCGCGCCCAGCGAGCTTCGCTGTCTCTCCACGAAGACTGTGACTTCGAGGACGACATCGCATGCAACATGTACTCGTTCCAGCGGGGCGATGGCAACTACTACAAGGCGTTCATCCCGAACGTCGCACTGAAGGAGGGCGACCGCATCCTGATCGTCGTCCACGGCGCCACCGGCCGCAGCGGGGCGGTCATCACCGACTCGATCACGGTGAACGTCACCAAGCAGTGACGCCGACTGCGTTCTGCTGACGAAGCAAGCAGCCCCGTCGCGCTCCAGCTCGGCGGGGCTGCGCTGCTCAGCGGTCTTCCGATGGCCCCTCGGCCTCGCCCTCGACGACCTCCAGCTGCGGCACGCGGAACAGCTCGGCGCCCCGGTCCGCCGCGACATCGGCTTCGCTGTCGTCGTCGAACGACAGGTGCGGAATCTCGGGGGCGCCCCCGAGCCGATCCAGCGCCAGCGCCCCGTAGGCCACCAGGTGCTTCAGAGCGAGGTCGTAGCGATCCGCGAGGGTCGCCGGCATGTCCTGGGTGAACCGCATGTACAGCCGAAAGTCCTCGAGCTCCCGGTAGAACGCCTCGCACGCGGCCATCGCCTCTGCGTCGATCAGGCCGAGGTCAGTCATCGAGACCGTTTGCCAGCGGCTGAACATCGTGTCGAGGAACGGACCGCGCTCGCGGTGGCGACTCCACGTGTCGACCAGGAAGTCACGGCGGATGGACAGATCCTGGACCAGGCGATCGATCTCCATGGCGATGAGCCGCCGCAGCCGCTCCGGGATCTCCGATTCGTCGTACTCGGGGGGCACCATCAGTCTTCTCCCGCTCGGGCAGCCAGCGCGCGCTGGTAGACCCAGCGCTTCGGTCGATCATAGACCTCGGCCACGATGTCGCGAACTTGCGCGACAGACAGACCCGCCACGACCAGGGCCCGGATGAGGGCGTCGAGCTCTCGCGGGACCGACTCCTCCTCGTTGTCATCGGGCCGGTACCCCTCGACCACCATCGTGAGCTCCCCCCGCACGCCTTCCTCGTCGGCGCCCAGCCGAGCGCGGACCTCCGCCACCGTGCCGCGCACCCAGGACTCGTGGTTCTTGGTGAGGCTTCGTGCGATGGCAACCCGACGCGTGGGGCCCCAGGCGGCCGCCACATCCTCGAGCACTGCGAGCACGCGGTGAGGCGCCGCATAGAGCACCCGGGTGGCCCGCTCCCGGGAGTAGCGACGGAGCAGCGCGGCTCGAGGGCCCGCATCGCGCGGCAGAAAACCGAGCATCACGAAGCGATCCGGAGGCAAGCCGGAGCCCGCGAGCGCGGCGACGGCCGCGCAGGCTCCAGGGATCACGACCACCGGGACCTCCGCCTCGACCGCCGCCGCGACGAGCCGGTAGCCGGGGTCCGACACCAGAGGGGTTCCCGCGTCGGAGACGAGGGCGACATCCTGCCCCCCCAGCAGCCGCCGGAGGAGCCCGGGCACTCTGCGCTCCTCGTTGTGGTCATGGTAGCTCACGAGCACCGGCGCCGGGATCCCGAGACGGCCGAGGAGCCCACGGGTCACGCGGGTGTCCTCGGCGGCGATGCACTCCACCGAGGAGAGGATCGTCCGAGCACGAGGCCCCAGGTCGTCATCATTGCCAATCGGGGTGGCCACCACGTACAGGCGGCTAGCAACCATGGGCTGGTCTCGAGTGGCGGACACCCGGTCTGGTAACCCCGCGCACCGCCCGCGCCGCCGCGGAACCCCAAGGATCCCCACGCCGCGCGAATCTTCCCGGGGACCGAGGCGGGGGCGCAAGTACCCCCATAGATATGGTTTTACCTGCTTTCTCTGGACCCACACTGACCGGCTGAAGACCCCCTAGCCGGGCTAATTTTGGCCGACATGCTTCGCAAGAGGAGACGCCGTGCGGATCACGGCATATGCTGGTGGTGCTTCATCCCACCATGAGGGAGGTTCCCGATGAACAAGGGCGAAATGGCAGCCAAGCTCGCAGCGAAGACCGGACTCTCGAAGGCAAAGTCCCTCGAGGTCATCAACGCGATCTTCTCCGCAGATGCCGGTGAGGGCATCATCGCGGTGGAGCTCGATGCCGGCCGCAAGGTCGTGATTCCGGGCTTCGGCACCTTCGGCACCCGCCGTCGGGCTGCGCGCAAGGGCACCAACCCCGCCACCGGCGCCAAGATCAACATCCCGGAGAAGAACTACGCGTACTTCAAGCCGGGCAAGACGCTCCGCGAGCGCGTCGAGCAGTAGGCGCCCACTGCGCTGACGTGGCCTCACCGGCGTGAGCCGTCGAGCCACCCGAGCCCGTCCACCAAGTAGGTGGGCGGGCTTTTTGCTGCCTTGCGCCCGCCCACCCGCCTTCCAACTGCCCTGGCCCCCAGCCGCGGCGCAGGCGGGCGCCCGAACTCGCCAACAAGAAGCCCCTGGCGCGCGCGCCAGGGGCTGTTGTCCGTCAGACCGTAGTGGATGGACCGACTCGAGGGAGGACCAACTCAGAGCGCGTTCACCAAGTCGAGCATCTGCAAGCGGCTGCTACGGAACATCGTGGACTCGAAGAAGTCCTCCGACAGCAGGAAGTCGGGCTTGGCGAGCACCGTCCGCTCCCCGTTGTTGTCGATGGAGACATCCCCACACGCGGCCTCGTAGCCGAACACGTAGCCAACCTCACGCGCCGAGGGACGGACCCCCTGCGCCGTGTCGACGTTCAGGCTGAGGTACGCACCGAACACGTAGGGATCCCAGTCCGCCGCCCAGTCCCCGCCATCGTCGATCACGTCGTCCTGGAGCGAGGCCCGGTTGGCGACCAGCGGCCCGAAGCCGACTCCCCAGTCGATGGCCTCGACCAGCTCACGCAGATCGTCGAAGCCGCCGGAGAAGTCACTGGAGGGGTCGATCGGCTGGCGGCAGAAGCTCACGCCATCCGACAGGTCGAGGTCGAACAGGTTGTACAGGTCCACACCCGCGCCCGCCGTCCACGACTTGACTGCGCTCGTGCTGCTCGACAGGTCGTACTCGATCGAGCAGAGCGGGTTGTTCGCCGCATCGAGGAACTGGAATACGATCTTGGCCGATGACGGGTTGCCGAAGGTCCGGTAGTCCTCGAACTGGCCGCCCTGGACGATGCCCCGCCAGGAGATGTCGACCGACACGGGCGAGATGAACGGCCCCGTCGGCTCGTCGGGGGTGAAGTCCTTGCGGTCCGACGCCACGTAGGTGCAGTCCTCGTCGTCCCTGTCGTCGTCGACGGGGTCGGTGCCGCTCCCGAGCTCGGCCCCGTCGTTGCTGCCGCCCCGATCCTCGTCGGCCTCGATCGGGCTCGTACCGAACACGTAGATCTCGTCTCCGTCAGACAGCCCATCGTTGTCGCTGTCGCGGTCGAGGTGGTTCATGATGCTGGTGTCCCAGTCGAGCAGCTCCTCCCCGTCGAGCGCTCCGTCATCGTCCATGTCGGGGTCGACCGGATCGGTGAACGGGAACTCGAACAGCTCGGTGTAGTCGTCGAGCCGATCGGAGTCGGTGTCTGCCAGGGCCGGCTGCGTGCCGTAGAGGAAGACCTCGTCGCCATCCTCCAGCCGGTCCCGGTCACTGTCGAGCTCGAGCGGATCGGAGCCGAAGAACAGGATCTCGGCACCGTCGGAAAGCCCGTCCCCGTCGGTGTCGGCAAGGATCGCGCAGGTACTGTAGGTCCGGAACTCGGCTCCGTCACCCAGCCCGTCTCCGTCGGTGTCGACCTCGAAGGGGTTGGTGTCGAGCTTGGTCCTCGAGCACACGTCGTTGGCGCAGAACGGCGCCTCGCCGTCCGACGGCGACTCGATCAAGCAGCGCGCGAAGTCGCCATCGACCTGAAGGCAGTCGCGGCACTCCGATCCAGGCGGGAACAGGTTCTCGACCTCGTCGGCCCGGCAGTCCTCGTCGTCGATCAGCTGGTTGATGTCGAGGTCACCGTCTGCGCCATCGGCGAGCAGGGCCGTGCGGCAGCGCCCCGACAGGGACACGATGCCTGCCGTGGGCACCCGCTGGCAGTCCGCCTCGGTCCGCTCGAGGCAGAACGGCACGAGCGCTCCGGTCTCGTCCGTCTTCTGCGTGAAGAGGTTGGTACACCGCTCGTAGTCCCCGTCGGCCTGGGGCTCGTCGAGGTCGTAGACGTACACCCAGTCGAGGTCGACCTTCACGTAGACCTCGTTCGTCTGCGTGTCGACGTAGTGGTCGCCGTTGCGGGAGGTGGTCTTGGGGGTGGGCGGTCCCTTCTGCTGGATGAGGTCCCCGCGACGCTCCCACAGGTTCACCACGCGCTCGTAGACGTCGAAGTCCCGAACGTCGAACCACAGATCCCGGTCCTGGCCGAGGTCGATCGGGGGCAGCCCCTCTCCGGAGTAGAAGCGCTGCTCGAGGCAGAGCCGGCAGTCCGAGCCGATCGGGAAGAAGTTCGCGAACTCGACGGAGGTGCAGTCGCCGTCGTTCACGGCCTTGGCCACGTTGGCCGGGTTGTCCCGGAGCCCCGAGCGGCACCGGGAGCTGATCGAGATCGTGGCGATCCCGACGGGAACCTCCTGCCCGTCGGACAGGGCGTCTCCGTCGGTGTCGGCGTCGACCGCGCTCGTCTTCACGACGCGGATCTCGCAGGAGTCGCCCAGGCCGTCCCCATCGGTGTCGAACGCGTTCGGGTTCGTGTTCGCGGTCCACTCCTGGAAGTCGCCGAGCAGGTCACCGTCGGTGTCGCGGAGGAACGGAGACGACCCGAACGCGATCTCGCTCCCGTCACCGAGCTGGTCGTTGTCGGTGTCGGGATCGAAGGGGTCGGTTCGATAAACGAACTCGTCCGAGTCGGACAGCCCATCTCGGTCGGTGTCGGGGGAGAGGACCTGAGTGCCGAGACGGAGCAGCTCCTCTCCATCGGACAGCCCGTCTCCGTCGGTGTCCGGGTTGAGCGGGTCGGTGCCGCGCACGCGGACCTCCTCGAAGTCGCTCAGCCCATCCCCGTCGGTGTCGGGGGACAGAGGGTTGGTGCCCCGACCGTCGCCGTCCTCGTTCAGGATGACCTCTTGGCCGTCGAGCAGCCCGTCGCCATCGGTGTCCTTCACCGTGGGGTCGGTGCCCAGGTCCTGGAGCTCCTCGTCGTCGTGCAGGCCGTCACCGTCGCTGTCGTCGCTCGTCGGGTCGGTGCCCCACACCTCGAGCTCCTCGAGGTCTCGCAGGCCGTCCTGGTCGGTGTCGTTCAGGCGGGGGTTGGTGCCGTAGATCAGCACCTCGTCTCCGTCGGTCAGACCGTCCTTGTCGGTGTCGGTGTCGTCGGGGAGGGTGAACAGCACGTTGACCTCGCGGCCATCGGGCAGCCCGTCCCCGTCGCTGTCGGCATTGAAGGGGTTGGTGTTGTGACGGACCCGCTCGTCGGCGTCCGTCAGGTTGTCACCGTCGGAGTCGAGGAGCGGGTCGGACTCGTCGACCAGTTCGGGCCCTTCGTCGTCGACCCCGCATCCGGCGCTGGCCAAGAAGACGGCCAGCAGAGGAACGAACCGTGTCATGCTCACTTCTCCCCAGGAGCTGGAGCGGCAGCGTACCACGTACGGCACCGACCTGGGGCTCGTTCGTTTCTTGCAAAGACCGATCAGCTGCCGGCGAACCCGCAAACCAGGGGTCTCACGCGCGGTCTTCGAGGTACTGCTGGACCGCCTGATTGCTGCGCCGCAGATTGGGCTGGAGCAGCGACACGACGAAGCGCTCGAGCGGCGGCACCGCGCGCTTGGCGACGAATGCGGGCACCCCGGGGATGCGCTCGGGGTGGATCAGGAACTCGCCCTCGATGCGCACGAGCGTCTCGCCGGACTCGTCGATGAAGGTCGTGGTGCCGCGCGCGGACACCGCCTCGGGCAGCGCGTTGATGGTGATGTTCCACTGCGCCTGCCACTTCTCGTGGTCCCAGGTGGCGCGGTCCGTCCAGGTGAGGTGCTCGGGCCGGAGCACCGAGCGAACGACGGCGGGCACGTCGGAGCTCGCGCCCGACCACAGGTTCGTGAGGCGCACGACGTCTCCTTCCTCGACCCGCTCCTGGACCTCGATGGAGTCGACGTTCGGGAGGTAGGGAAGGAGGTCCTCCAGCTTGTCGCGGTGCGTGGAGAACACGAGCTCCCGCTCGAACGGGATTTCGTCGGTCACATTGAACTTCACGGGGGCCCCTGCAGAGTGCTGGAACCGACTTAACCCCGCGACCGGCCGCTACATCTTCATGCCTTCGGTGTGGCAGTGCGCCGCAGGCTCGGGCTCGCAGCTCCCGCCCTCCTCGGTGCAGTCCGCCTCCTCCACGAACGCCCCGTTGTCGCACACGAGCAGGAAGTCACCGTCGCAGGACGTGACATCCTGCTCGCAGGGCCCCTCGTCGCACGCTGCGGCCAGCATCCCGAGCACCGCCACTGTCATCCATCGCACCACAGGTCCTCCTCGGACACCCTCTGTCTCTCACTACGGGTGTCGTGGAACATGCTACCCGCCGATCCGATCACATGCAGCGCGTGGTGGCGCAGCAGCGTTTCCGTTTGCCCCGAGGCCGGTCGGGTCTATATGAGGGCGCGCTCACCTGCGGGAAGCGGACGATGGGGCTCTCGGAGCAGGAAAAGCGCACCGTGCACGCGCTCGGCCAGACCATGTTCCCCCGGAACCGGGTCATCGACCTGGATGGCGACGACGTAGACGTGGTCGGCTGGGTGGAAGAGTACGTCCGGCGCATGCCCGCATTCGCGGGGGGCCAGATTCGCGCCCTCCTGAACACCTTCGAGCTCGGGTTCGGGGCGTGGGCGGTCCGCCCCGGCGCCACCTTTTCGCGCGCGTCGCGAGAAGACCGTGAAGCGTACCTCGAGTCGTGGGAGAATGCGGGAACCTATGCCCAGCGGCAGCTGTTCCAGGCCATTCGCGCGATGATGACCTTCTCCTACACCGATGCGCCGGCCGTCATGGCCGAGATTCGACCGCCTCGCGAGACGACCTGATGGCCGCCACCGTGCAGAAGCGCTGGTCTACCGACCAGCTGATCACCGGCATCGAGACCCAGGACTGGCTCAAGCTGCTGTCCCAGAACGGCTACCGGGTCGACCCTACCTACCTCCACCGCGTCGCGTGGGTGGCTGGCATGTCCCTGCCCGCGACGGTCCTCGGCCGCATCGAAGATGCCCGGTTCGGCCGGCAGCTCGCCTCGCAGGAGATCGAGCCCGAGCCACTCTTCGTGATCGGCCACTGGCGGTCGGGCACCACCCACCTGCACAACCTGCTCGGCAGGCTCCCCGGCCACACCTACCCCACGGTGTTCCAGTCGATCTTTCCGACGTGCTTCCTCTCCACCGGCGGCGTACTGCCCAAGCTCACGGCGGGCTTGATGGACAGCACGCGCGCCTACGACAACGTCGCCCATGGGTGGGACGAGGCGGCAGAGGACGAGATCGCGCTAGCCAAGCTCACGGGCTTGTCGCCGTACATCGCGTTCATGTTTCCGCAGCAGGCCGCTCGCTACGAGAAGTACATCGACTTCGTCGAGTGCCGCGACGGCGAGCGCGAGAAGTGGAAGGAGGCGTTCCGCTACTTCCTGAAGAAGATCATGCTCGCCACCGGTGGCTCGAGAGTGGTGGTCAAGTCCTGCACGCACACGGCGCGCATCCGAATCCTGCTCGAGATGTTCCCGAACGCGAAGTTCGTGCTCATCCACCGCCACCCCTACGAGGTGTACGCGAGCACCCTGCACATGAGGTCGCACACCGACTGGGAGAACTTCTTCCATCTCCCCGAGCAGGACGTCGAGAATCTGCGCAAGCAGCAGACCCTCGCCCTCGGCCAGCGAATCTTCGACCGCGTCGTCGAGGACAAGCGACTCGTGCCGGAGCACAACTTCTTCGAGGTGCGCTACTCCGAGCTCGTCGGCAACGAGGTCGACCACGTCCGGCGCATCTACGACCACCTCGGCCTGCCCGGCTTCGACCGCGCAGAGACCACGCTTCGCCGCTACGTCTCGGGCCTCAAGGGGTACAAGCGGAACCGCCTGTCGCTCGATCAGCGCTCGCGCGACGAGGTCTACAACTGGTGGCGCCCCGCCTTCGAGGCCTTCGGCTACGAACGAACTCACGAGGATCTGCCATGAACCATGAAGATCAGGACAGCCCGGTCGCGGGGACGGGCCCCGAGGAGAGCCTCGAGATGGGCTCCGACGGTAGGTACCGCGATCGGATCGAGGCGTTCGTCAACTCCTCGGAGAACAAGAGCCGGCGCCACGTGCACCCGCGGCTGCTGAAGATGTTCGAGCTCGCCGGCATGAACGCCTCGTTCGTGCGGGCCGAGGGCCAGTACCTCTGGGACAGCGACGGAAACCGCTTCCTCGACTTCCTCGGGGGCGGCGGGGTGTACCTGATGGGGCGCAACCAGCCGCGCATCCACCAGGCCATCGGCGAGGTCCTGCAGATGAACCTGCCGAACCTCACCGTGGTCAACGCGAGCGTGCTTGGCGGCATGGTCGCGGAGAAGCTGCTCGAGATGGGCGGCCCGCAGTACACGAAGGTGGTGTTCGCCAACAGCGGCACCGAGTGCACCGAGGTCGCGCTCCGGTTCGCGCGCAATGTCACCTTGCGCCGACGGTTCCTCTACCTCGAGGGCGCGTTCCACGGTCGCACCTACGCCGCCATGTCGGTCTGTGGCTGGGATGCCCTGCGGTCCGGGATCGACCCCGCGATGCCCACGTGTACGCCCATCCGGGCCGGCAACGTCGCGCAGCTGCGCCGTGAGCTGCGCATGGGAGACGTTGCCGCCTTCATCTTCGAGCCCGTTCAGGGCATG
Source organism: uncultured Enterobacteriaceae bacterium (assembly GCA_964393165.1). GTDB lineage: Bacteria > Myxococcota_A > UBA796 > UBA796 > DRPG01. The sequence goes on along the minus strand of CAYMSU010000035.1, from coordinate 6,158 downwards.
ACCGGGGAGCGGGTCGACCCCGGCTACCTGCGCGAGGCCGAAGCCCTGTGCAAGGAGTACGGCACGATCCTGGTGGCCGACGAGGTGCAGACCGGACTCGGGCGCACCGGTGCGTGGTTCGCCTCCCGAGAGGCGGGCGTCCGGGCCGACATGCTCACGACCTCGAAGGCACTGTCGGGTGGAGCCGTGCCCGTGGGCGCCGTGCTCGTCGACGAGACGATCTACAACCAGGTGTACGCCGGCTTCAGCAGCGGGCTGAACCACTTCTCGACCTTCGCCGAGGGCAACCTCGCGATGGCGGCGGCGCTCTCCACCCTCGAGTTCCTCGAGGACATCGACGCACCCCGTCAGGCGGCGGAGAAGGGCGACTACCTCCGAGAGGGGCTGCTCGACCTCGCGGACCGGTACGACTGCATCGATCATGTGGCCGGCAAGGGCCTCATGATCACGATCTACTTCAAGGACAGTGCTACCCCCACGCTGCTCGCCCAGCAGAAGGCGCTCGCCGCGGCCGACAGCGGAGCATTCGCGGCGGCCGTCAACGTCGACATGTACAAGCGGCAGCGGATCCTCGTGCAGATCCCCGGTCCGGGGCTCAACGCGGTCAAGATCCTGCCGCCGGTCGTGTCCACGCAGGAAGACCTCGACTACTTCCTCGGCAGCTTCGAGGACACCATCGCCCGCTTCTACGGGCGGGAGGGTCCCGCGGTGAGCCTCGGGCGGAACATCGCCACCCAGGCCGCCAGCGCCATGCCTCCGCTCCAGCGGCTGCTCGGCCTGGGGCAGAGCCCCTCGGCGGAAAAAAAAACCCTGAGCTAGTCGACGATCGCGGCACACGGGCGCTGTCCGGTGCCCCACCTGCGCCGGGTCGGGTGCTCGAGTTCTCGGACTACGACGGGCCCCTCCGGCAGACGACCGACTACCTGGTGGTCGGCTCGGGCCCGGGGGGCGTGCTCACCGCCTGGGCGCTCGCCAAGGAGGGCCACCGGGTCACGCTCCTCGAGGCGGGGCCCCGGCTCCGTCAGCGCGACTTCGGCCAGTCGATCGGGCACATGCTCGCGTCCTACTTCTGGGACGGGGCCACGCGCGCCGTCCGCGGGAACGTGATGTTCCCCACCCTGCAGGTCCGCGGCCTTGGCGGGGGCACGCTCTTCAACTCGGCGATCTGTATGCGCCCACTCCCGAGCGCCCTGCAGCGCTGGCGGGAGGACTTCGGACTCGCCGAGATGGCCGAAGAGACCCTCGACCCCCACTTAGAGGCGGTCGAGGCGTTCCTGTCGATCAAGCCCACCGAAGACGCGGTCATGGGCCGGCGCAACGAGCTGTTCCGCGAGGCCTGCGAGAAGCTCGGGTGGTCCTGGGACCGCATCCTCCGCTTCGAAGATGGCTGTCAGGGCTCGGGCGAGTGCATCACGGGCTGTCGCACTGGAGGCAAGGTCACCCTCGACAAGCGTGGAGTCCCCGAGATCGTGGAGGCCGGCGGGCAGGTCCTCACCTCGGTCCACGTCGACAGGCTGATCATCGAGCACGGTCGGGTGCGCGGGATCGAGGGCTCCGCGGTCTGTCCCGACACGCACAAGCGCACCCACCCCGTGCGGATCCTGGCCGGGTGCACGGTCCTCGCCGCGGGGGCGATCGGGAGCCCTGCCATCATGCGGCGCAGCGGCCTCACGCGCGAGGCCATCGGCGCGTCGCTGCGCTTCCACCCCTCCTGCTACATCATGGGCGTGTTCGACGAAGAGGTGAATCCCTGGTTCGGCGCCACCCAGGGAATCCACACCTCGGAGCACCTGGAGCGCGGGATCAAGCTCGAGGCCCTCTGGGCCACCGCCTCCACCTTCTCGCGGGGGCTTCCGACGCGGCCCAAGACGTTCAAGCGCTACCTCAAGCGGTGGCCGAACATGGCGGTCTTCGATGGCTGGGTGAGCGGCGATGCGTCCTCGGGCGAGGTTCGGCTGCTGCCCGGGGGGCGTCCTGACCTGCGCTACACCCTCGGCGACGCGGACGCGCGGCGCCTGCAGGAAGCGAACGCCCTGCTCTGCGACATGTTCGCCGCCGTCGGGGCGCGGGAGGTGTTCACCGGGCTGCCGGGAATTCCCGAGGTGGTCGACCCGGCCGAGGGCGCCGCGCGCATTCGGGAGGCGCGCTACGCGACCGCCGAGCTGCCCACCGCCTCCAACCACGTGTTCGGAGGAAGCCCCATGGGCGCGAACCCCGATGCCGCGGCCTGCGACGGGTGGGGCCGCGTCTACGACGTCGATGACCTCTACGTCTGCGACACGAGCCTGTACCCCTCCAGCCCCGGCGTGAACCCGCAGCTCACCGCGATGGCGCTCGGCCACCGGCTCGGACTGGAGCTTCCGAACCGGTATTGAGCTACCAAGGCGGAGTGTCCCGTGCCTCTCCGCCCGCTCTCGTCTGGGTCCTGGTGGCCTGCATGGTCGGCGTCGTCGCGCACCAGGCGCTCCGCGTGGGCTGGTTCATCGACGACGCGGCGATCACGTTCGCCTACGCCCGCAACCTCGCCCAGGGGCACGGCCTCGTGCCGTGGCCGGGCGGCGAGCGCGTCGAGGCGTACTCGAACCCCACCTGGTTGGCGGTTCTCGCCGTGTTCCAGGCGCTCGGGCTGACCGGCTTCACCGTCGCCAAGCCTCTGGCGATGGCCCTCGGGGTCGCGACCGTGCCCGTGGTGTACCGCCTCACCCGCCTTGCGCTGCCCGACCACCCGCCGGCGTATGCGCTGGTCGCCCCCATCCTCCTGGCCATCAGCCCCCAGTTCGCGATCTGGAGCGCCAGCGGCCTCGAGAACGCGCTCTTCGCCTTCCTGCTCGCCGCGGGGGGGCTGGCCCTGCTCGAGGACGTGCGGAGGGCGCGCGTCGCGCCGTCTGCGCTGCTCGCGCTCGGCCTCGTGTGGTCGCGGCCCGAGGGCTTCGCCTATGCCTGCGCCCTCGGCGTCGGCTACGGGCTCCTGACGTGGGCGCAGGCCGGTGGCCGCCGCCGCCTTCTCCAGTGGGCCGGCCTCGTCGCAGGTCCCAGCCTCGTGCTCGAGCTGGCCCGCCTGGCGTACTTCGCCTGGCCCCTGCCGTCCGCCTGGTACGCCAAGGTGGAAGCCCGCGGGAGCTACCCCTTCGACTGGTCCCAGCGGGGCTGGTCGCAGCTGCGGCACTACGGCACCCGCCTCGGGCACGTCTACCTGCTGCCCGCGTACGTGGCCGCGCTGACCGGGGTGCGCGGGCGGGGCCCAGCCCGGCTCGCGGTCGCCGCCGTCGGGCTCGTCGTGCTGCTCCTCCTCCCCGACGTCCCCGCGGTCGAGCGCCTGCGGGTGCTCGCGCTCTACGGCTGCGCCCTCGGGGCGCTCGCCCTGGTGCCGGGCCGATCGGGGGCCCCCGCCCGCGCCATCGTCGGCGTCGGGGCGGGCCTCGGGATCGCCTTTCACATCGCCGCGAACGGCGACTGGATGGGGGCGTTCCGGTGGATGTCCCTGATCGCGCCCCTGCAGAGCGTGCTCCTCGCGGTCGGGCTCGCCGAGCTCGCCCAGGCGATCCCGATGCCTCGGGTGCGGCTCCTCGTACCCGCGCTCGGCGTGGCGCTGCTCGTGCCCTTCGCGGCCCGCCAGACGCGCGACCACGTCCGCTTCAACCGCAACGAGACGCCCGCGATGATCGGGCGACGGGCCGACTACCTGCGGGAGGTCGTCCAGCGGACGTTCTTCGAGGGGCCGGTGGTCCACCTCGATCCGGATCTCGGGGGCTACCTGTGGTCTGCTCCCGACTTCCGCCAGATCGACATGGCGAAGCTGGCGGACGTGCCGATGGGCCGGCACTGGTACCACCAGCCCCGGTTCGTGCGCGAGTACGTGTTCGAGGAGCGCCAGCCGATCTTCGCCCACGTCCACGGGTGGTGGGCGGAGCAGTCCGGCCTGCAGGGCTACCCCAAGTGGGCCCAGTTCGTGGCCCTGCCTCCGTACCGCGACCAAGGCGGCCGGCCTCACGACGGCATGTGGGTCCACCGCCGCCTGCTGATGGACGATGCGCCGCCCCCGGTCGCGCCGGTCGCCAGACTCGGGCCGTTCGCGGTCGACGCCCTCCGGGTGCCGCCGGAGGGCTGGGCGAGCGGGGGGGTCGGGTACGTGGAGGCCCCCGTGCGCGTGGCCGCAGGATCGCAGCGGGCACCGTCCGGCGCCGACACCGCGCTCGTGCTCCACCTCACCCAGGGCGGCCAGGTCCGCGCGAGCGCGCCGCTGCCCCTGGGCTACGGCTGGCTGGCGCCCCACGACTGGCGACCTGGCGAGCGGTTTCGCGGGCAGCATCCGGTCCCCGTGGCCGCCGACCTCGCGCTGGGGACCTACGCGCTCGCGCTCACGCTCGGCGATGGCCCGCTCACGGACACGGGGGTCACCGTGCGGATCCGGCCGCCGGCCGACCTCCGCGCGGCGGCGGTCGCCAGCCTCGGGCGCGCCGTCGAGCGGGCCACCGCCGGTCAGTGCGATCTCGCGGAGCGCACCTTCGTGGCCAGCAAGCGACTACGCCCCGCGGCGCGGGCGTGGCACGTCGAGGCGCGCGCGCAGTTCGGTCCGCCGCAGGCCGCGTGCCTGGCCCGGCGGCGGCAGGGGAGCGTCGCCGACCTCGTCGCGGCCCGCTGGTGGGATCCCCGCTCCGCCGAGGTGCAGCGCGTCGCGGGGCCCCTGGCGACGGGTTGGATCGCCGAGGGGCGACGGGCCGCAGCCGCCGGGGACTGGGAGACCGCCTACGCTCGGTTCCGCGATGCCGTGGCCATCGACCCCACGCGCGCATGGGCCCGCCGCTGGGCGGAGCAGGCTCGCGACCACCGTCTCGGGCTCACCCACGACCGGCGGATCGGCATGGGGGGAGCCCGCTCCTCGGAGGGGGTCCGGCCGGGAGACGAACCGTTCCGTCCACGGGACGGCCGAAGCGATATGCATGCGCAGTGAAAGCCCCGCTGAGGAGGACTCCATGATTGCGCTGCTCGCGCTGTTCGCTTGCGTCGAAGACCTCTCCGAGGGCCGCACCGCGGCCGTCGTCGAGGACCCCACCCCAGCCGCCGAGGCCAAGGTCAAGGCCGACCCAGAGCCCGCCGCCGAGGGCACCGCCTGGACGGTCGACACCTCGAAGTCCAAGATCCAGGCCCTGGGCGCCAAGATCACGGCCAAGCACCCGATCGTGTTCCACGAGTACACGGGCCAGGTCAAGGTGGCCGACGGCAAGGTCACCGGCGTGGACTTCACGGTCCAGATTGCCAGCCTCGAGTCGGACCACCCCAAGCTCACGGGCCACCTGAAGACGCCGGACTTCTTCGACGTGGAGACCCACCCCACGGCGACGTTCACGTCCTCGTCGGTCACCGAGGGCGCCGAGGCCGAGGGCATGACTCACACGGTGAAGGGCGAGTTCACGATCCGGGGCGAGACCAAGGTGGTCACGTTCCCGGCGAAGATCGAGGTGGCCGGCGACAGCGTCACCGCGTCCACCGAGTTCACCCTCGACCGCCAGGACTTCAAGGTGACCTACCCCGGTCGGCCCGACGACCTCGTGCAGGACACGGTGGTCATGACCATCGAGCTGAGCGCCGCCAAGCCCTCGGCCTGACCCACCTTCCCATCACCGAACGGGGCGGGGCTGGTCGAAGCGCTCCGCCCCCAGGAACACCATGTGGGGGTGGTTCGAGGACGGCGCGAGGATCGTGTAGAACGACAGCGCGTCCCAGGTACCCCGGTCCCACAGGGCGTCGATGCGGCCCGGGCCCAGCTGGTAGCGACCCGTGCGGTCGCCCAGGCGAATCCGCCCCCCGTGGTCCAGATCGAGGGGAATCCCGTCTTCCCGGAGCCAGCGGCCCTCGAGCGTGCGGCCGGTGAGGTCGAAGTCGGTGCGCCGCCACACCTGGCCGTCGATCGTCATGCTGTAGGGATCGACCTCGATCGTGAACAACAGCGGCCGGGCATTGACGATCTCGACGCGCACGCTGCTGCCGTCGCGTCGGTACAGGCCCATGGTGTGGCCAGCCGCCCAGTGCGCGTCCCAGTCGGGCGGATCGAGGCGCGGTGGGAAGTCCGTGAAGATGCCCTCGGGCGTGAACAGCCGCCAGTGACCGTCGGTCGACCGGTAGGCGCCGCGAAGGCGCAGGTGCTCGGGCAGCGCCTC
>CAYMSU010000034.1:0-21911 GCA_964393165.1 uncultured Enterobacteriaceae bacterium | reverse complement strand
AGATCGCCATCGTGGGCGACCCCGAGGCCGCGGCCACCCGGGCGCTCCTCGAGGAGGTGCGCGCGCAGTACCTGCCGTTTGCCGTGCAGTTCGTGGGCCCGGCGGCGGTCCCCGAGCTGCCCTGGCTGGAGGGCAAGGAGCCTCTCGACGGCACGCCCACCGCCTACGTGTGCGAGGGCTACAGCTGCCAGCTGCCCGTGCAGTCGCCCGCGGACCTGCGCGACCAGCTCGAGGAGGCCCGCATCCGGGTCTCCGGGCCGGCCGCGCCGGAGGACTCCCGCCAGGCCGCCCCGGATCTCCCCGCCGACCCCGAGCGGTGGGTGGGCACCGGCCAGGCCTGGCCACTCGACGAGCTGAAGGGTCAGGTCGTGGTCCTCGACTTCTGGACCTACTGCTGCATCAACTGCCACCACATGCTGCCCGAGCTGGCCAAGCTCGAGGCGAAGTACGAAGATCGCCCGGTCGCGGTCGTGGGCGTGCACTCGGCCAAGTTCGATGCCGAGAAGCAGCGCGACAACGTCGAGGTGGCCATGCGGCGGCACAGCGTGCGGCATCCGGTCGTCCTCGATCCCGACCACGAGCTGTGGAGGGCCTACGGCGTGCGCTCGTGGCCCACCACCGTCGTGGTCGACAGCGAGGGTCGCGTCGCCGCCCAGCTCTCGGGAGAGTCCTCGGCGCGCGAGCTCGCCGAGATCGTCGATGCGCTGCTCGAGGAGGGCCAGGCCGCGGGCACCCTCGCCGAGGGGCCGATCGACGACACCGCCACCGAGCTCGCGCCCACCCCCCGCGCCGCGCTGCGCTTCCCCGGGAAGGTCCACGTGTGGCCGGACGCGTGGGAGCAGGAGATGGGGGCGAGCCTCGACCAGGCGCGCGTGTACATCTCGGACACCGGCCACCACCGCATCCTGGAGGCGCGGCTCGAGAACCTGGGCGCCCGCGTTCCGCGTCTCGTCGTGGAGCGCGTGTTCGGCTCCGGCACCCCGGGGCTCGCCGACGGGCCCGCGGATCAGGCCCAGTTCCGCGGCCCCCAGGGCGTGCGCCGCTACGAACACGTGCTGTACGTGGCCGACACCGAGAACCACGCGCTTCGGCAGGTCGACCTCCACACCGGGGAGGTCACCACCTTGGCGGGCACGGGCGAGAAGGGCACGTCGTCGCCCACGCGGGAGCAGCTCCGCACTCCGCGGGAGGTCGCGCTGCGCTCTCCGTGGGCCGTGGAGATCATGCCCTTTCGGTCTCACCACCTCGTGTTCATCGCGATGGCCGGCAGCCACCAGACCTGGGTGTACGGGGCGGGGCACCTCGGGCTCCACGCCGGCAGCGGGCGCGAGGATCACGTCGACGGGCCTGCGGCGGCGGCGGCCCTGGCCCAGCCGAGCGACCTCGCCCTGTACGGCCGGTACCTGATCTTCGTCGACAGCGAGGTCAGCTCCATCCGCGCGGTCGACCTGCCGTCCCACCAGGTGGTTACGGTGGTCGGGCGAGGCCTGTTCGACTTCGGCGACGTCGACGGTCCCGCCGACCGAGCCCGCCTGCAGCACCCGCTCGGCGTCACGTTCGCGGGCGAGACCGTGTTCGTGGCCGACACGTACAACCACAAGGTCCGCACGATCGGCCTGTCCGACGGGACCACCGGCACGTTGGCGGGCGGCAGCCCTGCCCAGCTCCGAGAGCCCGGAGGAATCGCCCGGGCAGGCCGCCACCTGCTGGTGGCCGACACCTCGAACCATCGCATCCGTGCCGTCGCCGTCACCGGCGGAGAGCTCTCCGACGTCCCCCTCGTCTTCCCGTAGGCCCGAAATGCCCGGCGACACCTTCTACATCACGACTCCGATCTACTACCTCAACGGGTCTCCCCACATCGGCCACGCGTACACCACCATCGCGGCCGACGTGGCGGCCCGGTACCAGCGCCTCAAGGGCCGCGACGTCCGGTTCCTCACCGGGACCGACGAGCACGGCCAGAAGGTGCTCGAGGCGGCCGAGGCCCGCGGGCTCGACCCAAAGACGCACACCGATCGCCTCGTCGAGGACTGGAAGGCGGTCATGAACCGCCTGAAGATCGACTACGACCGGTGGATCCGCACCACCGACGAGGACCACGAGGCCGTAGTTCAGCGGGTGCTGCAGAAGCTGTGGGACGCCGGCGAGATCTACAAGGCGGACTACGAGGGCTGGTACCTCGTCAAGGACGAGGTGTTCGTCACCGACAAGGAGCGCGACGAGCGCATCCAGTCGGGGGAGCTCACCGAGGATCACTTCCGTCGAATCACGGAGTCCAACTACTTCTTCCGGATGAGCAAGTACCAGCAGGCGCTCATCGATCACATCGAGGCCCACCCGGACTTCGTGGTGCCAGAGGGCCGTCGCAACGAGGTGCTCGGCTTCCTCAAGGGCGAGCTCGGGGACCTCTGCATCAGCCGTCCCAAGGCCCGGATGAGCTGGGGCATCGAGCTCCCCTTCGACCACGAGTTCGTCTGCTACGTGTGGTTCGACGCGCTGCTGAACTACCTGACCGGCACGGGCTTCGCCGCCGACGGGGATCCCGCCTACCGGCGCTGGTGGCCAGCCGACTACCACCTGATCGGCAAGGACATCCTGACCACCCACGCGGTGTACTGGACCACGATGCTGCTGGCCCTGGGGGAGCCCCTGCCCCTGCACCTCTTCGCGCACGGCTGGTGGGTGAGCCAGGACGGCGCCAAGATGAGCAAGTCCGCCGGCAACGTGATCGACGTGGGCCGCCTGTGCGACGCCTTCGGCGTCGACGCGGTGCGCTACTTCTTCCTCCGCGAGATCAAGTTCGGAGCCGACGGCGGGTTCAGCTACGAGGGGTTCCTCACCCGCTACAACGCGGACCTCGCCAACGACCTCGGCAACCTGGCCCACCGTGGCCTCACGATGACCGAGAAGTGGCTCGGCGGCACGGTTCCTGCGCGCGACGCGCCCGATCCCGGCCTCCTCGCCATCGCCGAGGAGGGGGCAGCCACGTTCGATCGCTGCCTTGGCGCGCTCGACTTCCAGGGCGCCCTCGAGGCCGTGTTCACCCTCGTGCGGGCCGGCAACAAGTACGTCGACACCCGGCAGCCCTGGGCGCTGAACAAGAAGGGCGAGACCGCCGCGCTCCGCCAGGTGATGCGCGACGTGCTGGAGATCTGCGCCTTCGCGGCCACCCTGCTGCATCCCGTGATGCCCGATCGCGCCGAGGATCTCCTCGGAAGGCTCGGTCTGTCGGCCGACGGGGTCGCCACCGCGATCCCCGAGCTGGTCGCGGGTCGCCGGATCCTGGCGCTGCTGCCCGAGGGCGCCGCGCTGGCGTCGGGCGATCCGCTGTTCCCGCGCTTCAAGGAGCTCCCCGCGCCGGTGGCGGAGCTGTTCGCCGGCCCCGAGGGGGGCGAGGCGGCCGAAGGGGCGGACAGCGAAGTCCCCCTGCCCGACCTGGAGTGGATCGAGTACCCGGACTTCGCCAAGCTCCTGCTCAAGAGCGGTCGGGTGCTCTCCGCCGAGGCCCATCCCAACGCCGACAAGCTGCTCGTCTTGAAGGTCGACGTGGGCGAGGCCCGGCCGCGCACGATCTGCGCGGGGATCCGCAGCGCCTTCGATCCTGCCGACCTGGTGGGCCGCAACGTGGTGGTGGTGGCCAACCTCAAGCCGCGGAAGATGCGCGGGATCCCGAGCGAGGGCATGCTGCTGGCGGCGAGCCACGGCGACGACGGGGTCGTCGACCTGGTGGGCGCGAGCGCCGAGCCGGGCGACCGGGTGTCGTGAACGACCTGTGAACCCGCGGCCGAGGGCGATCCCCTAGGGTTGCGGCATGGGACGACGACGACACCTCGCCTGGCTCGCTGGACTCCTGCTCGCCTGTGGGAGCGCCCCCGCTCCTCCAGAGGCGGCGGCCGTCCCCGAGATCGAGAGCTCCCCGCTGGCGCTGAAGCAAGCGCTGGTCGAGGCGGGCATCGACCGGTCGCTCACCCCGCTGATCCCAGCGCGCGCCGAGGTCACGCCTGCGGGACTGGACGCGGATCGGCGCGCCCTGAGGGTCGGGGTGGTTCTCGCGGATCTGCTGCTGACCGCGGAGCGCTCGACGGACGCGCAGCTGGCCTCTCAGCTCGAGGCGCTGCACACGGATCTGGAACGCCTGGGCCTCGACGGCCTGCGCCAGGGGGTCGCGGACGTGCGCCTGCGGGTGCGGGTCGGAGGGATCACGCGCCCGGAGCTGCGCCACGAGCTCGAGCGGCTCTCGCTCGGCGGGCCGGAGGCCCGCGAGCACCCCGCCCTTCCGCTGATTCGGGCCGGCGCGTGGCTCGAGGGCGCCTCACTGGTGGCCGTAGCGCTGCGGACGACGGAGGCCCGCGCCCCGGAGGCCGCCGACGTGCTGAAGGTGCCGAAGGTGATCGCGGGGTTCCGGGACTACCTGGCGGCCGAGGCCTCCGACAAGGTGCCGTCACCGGTGGCGGCCCAGCTCGAGGAGGCCCTCGCTCAGCTCCACCGGGTGGCGTCGAAGCCGGCGCCGCTGACCGACGACGACCTGCTCACTGTGCAGATCGTGGTGGGGGACCTGCTGTCGACGCTCTGAGCCACCGCGCGGTGGGCTAGGGCTTCTTGTTCGCCGAGAACACCGAGTCGATGCTCCACTCGAAGGTCGTGCTCTCGTCGTCGAACTCGAGCACCGCGCGGCAGTCGGTGTTCCAGCTCTCGGGGAACTCGCACGAGTCGTTCACGATGTTGACGATAACGGCGGAGCCACGCCCGACCTCGAACGACGAGATCGAGTTCCCCGACGTGTTGAGCACCCGGAACAGGACCGGCGCGCTGCTCTTGGGTTCGGGATTCGGGTTGTCGCAGCTCGCCGACAGATCGGCGTCGATCCCCGAGCGGTTGACCACGCGGAGGTTGCACAGATCCTTGTTCCGACAGTCCTGCTTCCCGAAGACGTTGGCACAGTCGGGGTCGTCGTTGAAGTTGATCTCGAGCAGGGGGGGCCCGTCGTCGCCCGTGTCGAAGCTGTCCGCGATTCCCCCCGGGCAGTTGACCGGCCCGCCGCAGAACTGCGTGTCGTCACAGTCGATCAGGCCGTTGCCGTTGTCGTCCTTCTCGTTGTCGCAGATCTCGGGCGCCAGCGGGGCGTCGTCTTCGGTGCCGCCGCCGAAGCAGCCGACCGCGAGCATCGATGCACCACCCGCGATGAGGAACCGGAACATGAGCCATCTCCATACCTGCAGATGGACGAAGTACACGATGTGAAGGCGATCACGCAACCACCGGCCGGAGAACCCCAGGGGATACGGGCCGAACCTCGACGCGCTCCGCTCGCGCGCGAGCCGCGAGGACGGCGAGAGACGTCATCGTGCTCGACCTCGGCCCTCTCGCTGATCGATACTGAGCTGTCCGGGGCCCCGGGAGGCCGCCCGCCGCCCCGACCGAACCCTACGCAAGGAGCTCCATGGCCACCCCCCGCGCCGACCGCGCCGCCTGGCTACAAGCCGGTGGTGATCCCGAGCAGCACGACCTCCTCGCTCGTGTCGGGCAGGTCGCCCCCTTCGCCGCGGGCGACCCCCGCTGCTTTGCCTCCATTCACCCCGACCGCCCGTCGGTCGGGGCCATCGCCGACTGGATCGGCGGGCCCGAGGTCGTCCACGCGGCGGAGCGGTGGCTCGCCGAGCAGGGGTGCACCGAGGTGCGCGCTCCGATGTGGATGTGCCCGTGGTTCGGGGCGGGTGCGAACGACGGGCCGCTCACCCACGAGCCGCTGCTGTTCGAGCCCACCGAGCCCGCCGACCGCTGGGCGCGCGAGGCCTACCTCCCCTACGCCCACTTCGTCTCCATCCTGGCCGAGCACGGCCCCAACGTGGCGGCCGGAATGGAGGCGGCCGCCGCCCTCGCCTCGCGGGGCTGGAGCCTGCAGTCGCTCGAGTTTCACGACGAGTACGAGGAGTCGATCCGCCTCATCCACGACATCTCCCACCGCGCCCACGAGGGGGTGCGCGGCTACACCCGGGTGCCGCTCGACGTGCTCCAGGCCTGGTACCGGGCGCTCGCCGGGCTCCTGCCCGAGGAGTCGCTCTCCCGCGTAGCGCTCAACGAGCGCGGAGAGCCCGTCGGCTTCATCCTCGCGACCGCCGAGCCGGCGGCTGCGAACCGCAGCTGGTTCCAGATCCTGTCCCTCGCGGTGCTACCGGACTCCCGCCAGCGGGGGCTCGCGAGCTGGATGGTCGCCAACGTGCACGAGGCCGCGCGCAAGGCTGGCATCGAAGCGGGGATTCACGCCAAGGTGCGGCTGGGCAGCGGGCCGGGGAACACCACGTGGTTCGAGGGCGAGACCGTGCGCCGCTACACCCTGTTCCGCAAGGCGCTCACCTGAAGCCCACCGACCACGTCGTGGTCTCGAACCAGCGATGCCCGCGCTCGCGCCACCGCGGCTCGCTGTCGAGCAGGCTCCGCCGCGACAGCCGGGCCACCCGACCGAACAGCGCCCGCACCTCCTCGGGGCGCACCGGGAACGGGGGCCCCGACATCACCGCCGGATCGTAGTTCAGCACGTTCAGCAGCACATCTGCCTGCGGACCGGCGACGGCTGCGGTGTGCGCCACGTAGGCGGCTCGCCGCCCTGGCTCGACGGCCACGAGCGCGGCCCGGTCCCACACCCGGTCGAACGGCCCTACGCCCGTCGGGAGCGCGAAGTGGTCTCCACACCAGATCTCGACGCGCCCTGCGCAGAACACGGTGTGCGCCCCTCGAGGCTCGACCGAGGGGGTGAGCCCGTGCTCCTCGAACACCGCCCTCGCCGCAATCGGCGAGATCTCGGTGCCCACCACATGGTGGCCTCGGGCCGCGAGCCACGGCAGGTCGTGGGACTTGCCGCACAACGGCACCAACACGCGGTGCGACGCACCGTCGAGGAACCAGTCCTGGTGGGCCAGCAGATCGGGGTGCACACCATCGCGATGAAAGGCCGTCTGCCCCTGGCTCCATCGCTCGATCCAGAACTCGGGCTCCACTATGCCTCCGCGCGCCTACTGCATGGCCAGGTACAGTCCGAGCGCGAAGAAGACCAGTGAGGGCAGTCCCACCACCACCCCGAGGAAGGTGGCGGCGAACAGTAGGAAGGAGCGAGTGCGGATCGTCCGCTCCTGCTCGATCTCGGCCAGCTCGGCCTCGTCGAGAAGGGGATGCTCGCGCTCGCCGGGCGGCGGCGTGGGGACGGGGCCGAGGGGCGCGGGCAGCGGCGTGGCCTTCGGAGCCGGCTCGCCCTCGTCGGCGTCTGCGTCGGGCACGTCGGGCTCCGGCGCGGCCCGGAGCTCCGCCTCGGCCAGCTCTCGGGCCAGCCGCTCGTCCTCGTCGAGGAACGAGCGGAACTGGGCGGGCGGGGCATCGTCGGTCGGGGGACGCGGCCGAGGCGACTCCTTTCGGGGCACGAGATCGTCGGGGAGCGGCTCGAGAGGCCCTGGCGGCAGCGTGGCCGTGGGGTCCGGGGGGACTCGCCGCTCGATCGGCCGCCGCTGAACCACCACCGGCGGGCCGAGCTCCTCGCCGGAGGGCGCCGACAGGTCCGCCGGGGGGGCCTTCAGGGGCGCCTCGTCGCCGGCGGCCGGGGTGATCGGGACCGCCGAGGCCTCGGCCACCCAGGAGGGCGCCTCGACCGTCGGTCGGGCCACACGAGAGGTCGCGCGGGGCTCCGCCACAGCCCGCTGGCGACGGGGCCGGACCTCGGAGATCACGACCGCCTCGTCCTCCGGGCCACCCGGCGCCCGCGCGCGATGCTCCCCGGTGGGGGGATCGTCTTCCTCTGGCGCGAAGGAGGCGATCTCGGCGGGCGCGGTGCGCGAGGCCCCGGTGGGCGGCACGGGGCCGGGACCGAACGTGGGCCCCTCCTGCAGGTCGAACAGCTCGGTGGGCGCGTCGTCGACCTCGCTCGCCGAGCGCGGCCCCTCACCGAGCGACTGCGCCAGCGGCGCCACGGCGGCCGCGGGCCCCTCGCGCGGGGGCAGCGGCGGGACCGAGGGCGCCACCGGCACGGAGGTGTGCGCCGGTGCACGCCGGATCTCCGGCTGCCGGTCTCCCGGCCGCTGGGGAGGCCCCCCGGGGGCCGTGGTCGCGCGGCCCATCTGCTGCCGCAGGAGCTGCGGCACCCGGTCGGGGTTCCGGATCACGCCGGGCTCGACAGGCCGAGGCGGCACCAGAGGGGGCCCCCCGCTCTCGCCGAACAGCGCCACCAGCTCGGCCGTGGAGTAGGGCATGGGCCCCTCCTCGCCGAGCGCCGGCTCCGCACGGTCCGGCCGGCGGGCGCCGAGCTCGCCGAGCACGGGATCCCGGGACGGCTCGGGAGCCTCGGGGAGCGCCTCGATCCGGCGCAGATGCCCGGGCACACTCCGTCGCTCGGGCTCCGCCGACGACGCCGGCCCCACTCGGGCAGCCTCGGGGAGCGACACCGTTCGGCCCACCAGCGGTCCGCCGACCGAGCGAGGGTCGGGCCAGGTGCGCTGCCGCGCCCACTCCGCCAGCGCGGGCCCGGGGATACCGTCGGAGATCAGATCGCAGCGGGCGGCCACCTCCGCCGCAGGCGGCCGCTCGGTCTTGCGGAACGCGGTCATCGCCCGCACGAGGGCGAGCGCTCGGTCGGACTGCAGCGCCGCGCGGTGCGCCTCGAGCCGGTCGCTCGTGAAGCGACGGTACTGCGTGGGCTCTCCCATGACCTGGCGCTGCTCGACGAGCGAGAGGTCGCCGAACAGCCCCTCGCCCGTCAGCGCCTCGAACATCGTGCAGCCGAGGGCGAACACGTCGGCCTCGTGGCCGTAGCCGCCGGGGTGGGGATCGGACCAGTGCCGCAGCAGGACCTCGGGCGCACGGTAGCGGGTGAGCGACGTGCCCTGCGCGCCGAGCGGTGCCGAGGGGTCGTGGACCGGGGCCATCGCGAAGTCCGACAGGTGCACCCCCCCGTGGGGGCCGACCCGGATCACGCCGGGATGGATCCCGCGGTGGACGAGGCGCCGTGGCTTGCCGGTGGCTCGTGCGCGACTCTCCCATGCGGCGTCGAGCGCGGCCGCCACCTGGGCGATCACCTCGAACACCGCCCGCGGGGGCAGCCCACCCGACCGCAGCAGCTCGGCGAGGTCGCGCCCGGGGGAGCGCTCGGTGACGATGGCGGCCCGCCCGTCGATGACGACCACGTCGTGGATGCGGGGCACGCCAGGGTGGCGCAGCTCGACGAGGGAGCGAACCTCGCCGAGGAGCCGCTCGAAGTCCCGGCTCCCCTCCTCGGCGCGCACCCTGAGCACGTGGATTGCGACCTGGTGCTCACCGTCTCGCCGGAGCACGCCCCGGTAGACCTCGGCGAACCCGCCGCGGACCAGCCCGTCTCGGATCAGTAGTTCCGGCACGAGCCCTTGTACCTCATGCTCCGGCATTCGAGCCAGGGGTCGCCTCAGCCCCACCCTCGTCGTCGACCAGCAGCGGATCAGCGTCGCGCTGGAGCAGCGACCCGACCAGGAAGGCGATCACCCCGACCACGAGCAGCGCATCGGCCACGTTCCAGATCGGGTAGACGTTGGTCCCGACCTGGTCGATGAGCCAGGAGCGGCCTGGCTCGAAGCCCCAGTAGCACTTCACCATGTCGGTCACGCGCCCCTGCAGCAGCCGGTCGATGCCGTTGCCGAGGATGCCGCCGAGGATCATGCCGAGGATCAGCGACGTGAACCAGCTCTGCCGCTCGGTCAGCTGCTCGGCGCGCTGGCCGAACTGAAAGCCGATCACCAGCGCCACCCCGATCACCGTGATGATCAGGAACAGGCCGAGCTGCCCGTCCATCATCGAGAAGGCGGCGCCGGTGTTCTGGGCGTGGACGATGGAGACGAGGTTCGGAACGACGACGATCTCGTCGCGCAGCACCTCGAGGTTGCGGACGACCCAGGACTTGGTGAGCTGGTCGCCCACCACCCCGAGGGTCGCGACCAGGGCGAAGATGACGTGGCGTGTGGGCATGCGGCCTCTCTAGCAGCACGGGGCTCGCCTTGCCCCTTGCGGGGCCCTGCGGGCGTTAGGCTTGGGGCATGCTGACCACCCTGCTGTTGATCGCCTGCGCCGGAGCCCCTTCTCCGGTCGTTCCCGATGCTCCCGCGCCCGCCGCGGCGACGCCCCCGGCCGAGGCCGAGCGGGCCGCCCCGAGCGAGCGCGCCCCCGCGGAGGTGGCCGAGCCCGCGCCGGTCGAGCTGACCGTGCCGCCCACCGTGGAGGGCATGGTCGCGAGGCTCACGGAGCTCGAGCACGCCATCCGAGACCCCGAGGTGCCGCTGGAGCGGTTGCCCGACCTCGGCCACGCCCACCAACGGATCCTGCGCCACCTGGCCAACGATCCGGTGGCCGCGAAGGCCGTCGTCGCCGCGCTGCCGCCCGACGTGGCCGAGAGCGTGCAGCGCCTGCACGACGCGACCTCGAGCATGGCCCACACGGTCGCCAAGCCGCGAACCGACCTGCCGGCCTGGAAGATCGTCGATCCGCTGCCCGCCGAGGAGCTCCTCGGGTACTACCGCGCCGCAGAGGCGGAGCACGGAGTGCCGTGGTCGGTCCTGGCCGCGATCAACCTGAACGAGACGCGCATGGGCCAGCTCCGGGGGCTCTCTCCCGTGGGCGCGCAGGGGCCCATGCAGTTCATGCCCAAGACGTGGGAGGCCTACGGCGAGGGCGACCCCAACAACGACCGCGACGCGATCATGGCCGCGGGCAACTACCTGAAGGAGATGGGCTGGGAGCGAGACGAGGCGCGCGCGATCTGGCACTACAACCACAGCCCGGCCTACGTGAAGGGCATCCAGCTGTGCGCCGAGGCGATGGCCGAGGAGCCGCGGATGTTCTACGCGATGCGGGGCTGGAAGGTGTACTACCGCACCGTCCGGGGTTCGATCTGGCTCCGCACGGGCTACGAGCACGCCGAGCGCATCTCGATCGAGACCTACTGCGACGAGGTCGGGCAGCCGTACTGCCCGGCCCACTGAGCCCACTCAGTCGAGGATGCGCTCGCGGAGCGCGCGCAGCTGGAGCGTGCGCGAGGCGCCGCAGCCAGGGTGCTCGCCCGTGCGCCGCTCCACCGTGAAGTCGACCGGCGTGCCCGGGATGCCCGTTGCGTGCCATACGAAGCGGTCGCCCCCCATGTAGGCCGTGGACTCCCCTGCGACCTCCGTGATCCGGTCTCCGGCGCGCAGGCCGACGGCCTCCGCGGGAGTGTCCGGGAGCACCCGCAGGACCTGGACCGCCGAGCCCAGCGCGCGGATCTCCATGCCCAGCCCACCGATGGGACCGGCCGGAAGCTCGAAGTCGACGTGCTGCGCCGCTACCCCGTCGTCGACCCACACCACCGGCGAGACCACCTCGAGGCGGCCGTCCTTGCGCCACGCGCGGAGGCCGCAGCGCCGCCAGCCCGCCTCGAGCGTGGCCTCGGTCGCGGACAGCTCCGCATCCCAGTCCTGGCACCCGACCCGCAGGACGCCGCGCTCCCCCGGCCCCTCCGGAATCGACCACGT
This sequence comes from uncultured Enterobacteriaceae bacterium, assembly GCA_964393165.1. Classification (GTDB taxonomy): domain Bacteria; phylum Myxococcota_A; class UBA796; order UBA796; genus DRPG01. The sequence continues at coordinate 10,398 of CAYMSU010000034.1, read as the reverse complement.
GACCGTAATCTCGTCGGGGCCCCCGAGCCCCGCACAGCTCATCTCGCCATCGGCGAACGCCGACGTGCCCACCATCACCGCGACCGCTACGAACCGCATCTGCACTCCTACGAGCCTCCATAGGTCGTAGCGGTGTGGCCTCCCGGTCTGTGTCACACCCTGTCTCGCGCGCTATCCCCCCGGGGGAGGTACCCAGTGCAGCGGCCCTTCGTGGTCCTCAAGTTCGGCGGCACGAGCGTGTCCACCCTCACCCGCTGGCAGACGATCGCGGGGCAGCTCCGGGCTCGCGTCGGCGATGGGCTGCGCCCAGTCGTCGTGTGCTCGGCGCTGGCGGGCACCACCGATGCCCTCGAGAAGCTGCTCGACGCCGCCCGCCGGTCCGAGGGCGTGGAGTCCGCGCTGCACGCCATCAAGGCGCAGCATCACGCCTTCGCGGGGGAGCTGGGGGTGGATCCCGGCCTCGTGCGGGAAGAGCTCGATGCCCTCCGCCGGCTCGCGCTCGGGGCCAGCCTGCTCGGGGAGGTCTCCCCGCGGGTCCGCGCACGCGTGCTGTGCACGGGCGAGCTCATGCTCACCCGGCTCGCCGCCGCCTGGCTGGCCAGCCAGGATCTGGGCGTGACCTGGCTCGACGCCCGGGAGGTGCTCACCTCGAGCGGCCATGGCCCGCTCGCGCGCCGCCTGCTGACCGCCACCGTGCCCTGGGCCGCCGATCCCGCCCTGCAGCAGCAGCTCGGCGCGGCCGCCGAGGTCGTGCTCACCCAAGGCTACATCGCGCGGGATCCGTCGGGCGAGACTTGCGTGCTCGGTCGCGGCGGCTCCGACACCAGCGCGGCGATCTTCGCGGCGCGCCTGCAGGCCGAGCGCTGCGAGATCTGGACGGACGTGCCGGGGATGTTCACCGCGGATCCCCGCAAGCTGCCCGCCGCGCGCCTGCTCCAGTCCCTCAACTACGCCGAGGCCCTCGAGATCGCCACGACCGGGGCCAAGGTCCTCCACCCGGCGGCCCTCGCGCCCGTGCGCGACGCCGGAGTGCCGCTGCAGATCCGCTGCACGGCCATGCCCGACGCGCCGCGCACCGAGATCACCGCCCGCGCGCCCACCGGCCCCGCTCAGGTCAAGGCCCTCTCGAGCCGGCGAGGCCTCGTCCTGGTCAGCATGGAGACGCTCGGGATGTGGCAGCAGGTCGGGTTCCTCGCCGACGTCTTCGCGGCGTTCGGCAAGCACGGCCTGTCCGTCGACACCGTGAGCACCTCCGAGACCAACGTCACGGTCTCCCTCGACCCCACCGCCAACGCGCTCGACCCGGAGGTCCTCGAGGCCCTGCTCGCCGACCTCGCCCCCCACTGCCACGCGCACCTGGTGACCGGGGGCGCCAGCGTCAGCCTCGTCGGCCGGGGCATCCGCTCGATCCTCCACCGCCTCGCGCCCGCGCTCGAGCTGTTCGAGGAGCATCGCGTGCACCTCGTGAGCCAGGCCGCGAGCGACCTCAACCTCACGTTCGTGGTCGACGAGGGCACCGCCGATCAGCTGCTCGCCAAGCTCCATGCGCTGCTCTTCGCCCACCGGGGGGCCGACGGGGGGCTCGGACCGACCTGGCAGGAGCTGTTCGCGCCCCCCCGGCCCCGCGAGGACGACCTTGCGCCCGCCCCCGCGTGGTGGCGCCCCGCGCGGCAGTCGCTGCTCGATCTCGCCCAGCAGGGCACCCCCGTGTACGTCTACGACGCCGCCACCGTGCGGGCGCAGGCCCGGGCGCTGCTCGGCCTGCAGCACGTCGACCGGCTGCTGTACGCGATGAAGGCCAACCCCCACCCCGACGTGCTCGCTCTGCTCGCCGCGGAGGGCGTGGGGTTCGAGTGCGTGAGCCCCGGCGAGGTCGCGCGCGCTACCCAGCACGCGCAGCCCGACACCCCGGTGCTCTTCACCCCCAACTTCGCCGCACGCGAGGAGTACCTCGCCGGCGACGGGCGAGCCCGGATCACCCTCGACAACCTGCACCCGCTCGAGGCGTGGCCCGACGTGTTCGCGGGGCGCGAGGTGTTCGTGCGGCTCGATCCCGAGCGGGGCCGCGGGCACCACGCGAAGGTCCGCACCGCGGGGTCGCGGTCGAAGTTCGGCGTGAGCCTCGACCAGATCGGCGCCCTCCGCGACCTCGCGGCGCGCGCGGGGGCGACCATCATCGGGCTGCACGCGCACGCGGGCTCCGGCGTGCTCGACCCCACGGCGTGGCGCGACACCGCGTCCGTCCTCGCCGCAGTCGTGGAGCAGCTCCCGACCGTGCGGGTGCTCGATCTGGGCGGGGGCCTCGGCGTGCCCGACCGGCCGGGCCGCGCCGGGCTCGACCTCGCCGCCCTCGACGAGGCGCTCGGCGCCTTCAAGCAGGCCCACCCCGAGCTCGAGCTGTGGCTCGAGCCCGGCCGCTACCTCGTGGCCGAGGCCGGGGTGCTGCTCACGCGGGTGACCCAGCTCAAGCGCAAGGGCGACATCCGGTACGTCGGCGTCGATGCGGGCATGCACACGCTGCTGCGACCAGCGCTGTACGGCGCCTACCACCACGTCGTCGACCTCACCCAGCTCGACGCTCCCCCCGCGGGTCCCGCGACCGTGGTGGGACCGATCTGCGAGACCGGCGACGTGCTCGCCCGCGATCGTGTGCTCCCCGACGTCGCGGAGGGGGACGTGCTGCTCGTGGCCACGGCGGGCGCCTACGGCGCGGTCATGGCCAACGACTACAACCTGCGCGGCCGGCCTCGCGAGGTGCTCCGGTCGAGCCAGGAGCCCACGTAGTCCGCGAACGGGCCCGCGATCCGGTCGACCTTGCCCGGATCCACGGCCTGCTCGACGAACGGATCCCAGGTCTGCACCAGCAGGTCGCGGCGGATCTCGAAGCCGAGCACCCGCCCCGGGTATGCCTTCGAGAAGCGGTACCCCTGGGTGACCGGGTGGAGGTAGTAGGTCTGCGAGACCGCCGCGTCGAGGCCGAGCCCCCGCAGCGCGTCGACCAGCGCCGTCTCCGAGCCCTCGGGGCCGTAGACGGTGCCCTGCTCGTCGCGGGTGATCAGGTCGGCGGGCGGGCGCATCGGCGACGCCTGATAGATCCCGGGCTCGTGGGCGCGCTCGAGGTTCGCGACGATGTCGTCGTCGACCTTGTCGACCGCGAGCGTGCGGGGGCCGTAGGTGTGCGGGTTGAGCGCCAGCCCGCTCCCGCCGCAGACCGTGGCGTAGCCGTGCTCGGCAACGGCCACGTATGCGGCGTGGAGCTCGGCCAGGCGCGCCTGATCACGAGGGTCGCGCACGTAGGGGGCCATCGCCCCGGTGATCCCCGTGCCGGAGAGATCCCCGGTGGGGCCGGCGCCCGCCACGCGGTTGCAGTCCACGAACGTCCGCGGGATCAGGCAGCGCAGGAGCCACGCGCGCGTGCGCGGGCGCGCCGCCACCACCCGCTCGGCGACCCGTCGCCCGAGGTCCCACGCCCCCACGTCGGTGTTGACGTGGAAGAACTTGTGCAGCTCCGCGGGGTAGTCCCCCTGCAGCTGGGTCGCTAGCGCATCGTAGTGGGCGCGCCGGTCGGCCCCGTGGGGGACCTCGACCAGCAGGTCCGGCGGCGCCTCGAGCGAGGCCTCCGCCCCGAGGAGCTCCTGCACGTCGACGACCCCGGGAACCGCTGCGGGCGCCTGCATGAGCCCTCCTGCCGGCCTCGTAGTCCCTTCGAGAGACGTTAGGGACCCTTTCATGCGAGGTGCATCTATGGACTCGACCTTCCCCAGTCTCGTGATCCGGTCCGACGGCTTCGATCCTCGCGGCTCCTTCGCGGAGGCCCAGGCGGCCTACCTGCGGCCCGACGCCCGGACCGTGTCCGAGCTCGACGCGCTGCTCGCGTCGAGGAACGCCGGCGTCGTCGCGCACTTCTACATGGACGCCGAGCTGCAGGGCGTGCTGACCTCGCTGTCGTGGCCCCACGTGTTCATCGCCGACTCCCTCAAGATGGCCGACGCGGCGCTCACGATGGCCCAGGCCGGCGTCGAGGTGATCGCCGTGCTCGGGGTCGACTTCATGAGCGAGAACGTCCGCGCAGTGCTCGACGCCAACGGCTACCGCCACGTCCGCGTGTACCGGCTGTCGAGCGAGGCGATCGGGTGCTCGCTCGCCGAGTCCGCCGAGGCGCCGGCCTACGAGCAGTGGCTCGAAGAGGCCGCCACCCACGACCGGTCGCTGCACGTGGTGTACATCAACACGAGCCTCCTCACGAAGGCCCGGGCCCACGCGATCGTGCCCACGATCACGTGCACGTCGTCCAACGTGGTGCAGACGGTGCTCCAGGCGGCGGCCCAGATCCCCGAGGTCGAGATCTTCTACGGGCCCGACACCTACATGGGAGCCAACCTGCAGGCGATGTTCGCCCAGTTCAGCCAGCTGTCCGACGACGCGATCCGCAAGCTCCACCCCGCGCACGACCGGGCCACTCTGCGGGGGCTCCTCGACCGCTTCCGCTACTTCCAGCAGGGCACCTGCATCGTGCACCACATGTTCGGCGACGACGTGGTGCGGCGCGTCCAGGCCGAGCACGGCGACGCCTACCTCACCGCGCACCTCGAGGTGCCCGGGGAGATGTTCGCGCTCGCCGCGGCCGCGCAAGCCGAGGGCAAGGGCGTGGTGGGCTCCACCTCGAACATCCTCGGGTTCATCACCGACCAGGTCGACGAGGCCATCGAGCGACCCGGTCCGCAGCACGTGCCGGTCGTCCTCGGGACCGAGGCCGGGATGATCACGAGCATCGTGTCGAGGGTCCAGCAACGGCTCGCGAGCGCGAAGCGGGGCGACGTCGAGGTCGAGATTATCTTCCCGGTCGCCTCGGAGGCCGTGGCGGCAGCGCCGGACTCCGCCTTCGGGGTCGTCCCAGGGGTCGCCGGAGGCGACGGGTGCTCGGTCGAGGGGGGCTGCGCGACCTGCCCGTTCATGAAGATGAACGACCTCGACGCCCTGTTCGACGTCCTGCAGCGCTCCGAGGGCGAGGACCTCCTGGCGTGGGCGCCGCGCCAGTACGTGGACCGGATCGCCGGCCGGACGGCCGCGGATCTCGGCAGCGAGCCGATCCTGCACATGCGCCACTTCAGCGAGCACGGCGAGCTGTCCGAGGCTCTCGTAAAGGACGTGCAGGACCGTTAGGGCAGGGGCGCGGGGGAGGAGACCCATTGGTCCTGCTGCTGGCCGCCTGTGGCGGCTCGTTCGAGGCCGAGCCTCCGGTGGTGCAGTTCGAGCTGCAGGGGGCCCACGCCTCCCTCGACTGCACGGAGTGCCACGGTCCCGAGCCCTTCGGAACCCTGCCCACCTCGTGCGTTTCCTGCCACGAGGAGGACCGCAAGGCGCCCGACCACTTCGCGGGGCGCACCTGCAACGACGGGGAGGGGTGCCACGCAGCCGACGCGCTCGCGTGGAACGAGGCACTCGACCACAGCTTCTTCCCGCTCGAGGGGGCTCACGCCCAGCCCTGCGAGGCGTGTCACGCGTCCCCGAAGGGCGGCCCCGATCTGAACGGGCAGGCCGAGCTCTGCTGGAACTGCCACGAAGACACGGACCGGCCCGAGGGGCACTATGCCCACCCCGACGACCCGCTCGACCCGCTCTTCCGGTGGGACTGCGCGCCGTGTCACAGCACGGAGGGGAACTGGACCTCGCCCTTCCCGATCTTCCACTCCGTGCGGGTGCCCCACGGCGCGGTGATCACGGACCTCGGGGGGTGCGGGGAAGGCCCCCCGGAGGCGTGGGTGACCGCGTGCGTGGACTGCCATCCCGACGGCACGGACTCGGTAGCTTGCCTCACCTGCCACGCGACCGCGCACGAGACGGCGCCGAACCTCCGCGAGGACGAGACGGCCTGCACCGAGGCGTGCCACGTCTCCGGAGGCCCCGACCGGGTGGGCGAGGCCTGCGACTCGCTCCCGGACTGAGGCGCGCTCCTCACCCGCCCCCGGCGAGCGCGCTCACGAGGCCGAAGCAGAACGGCAGGAACACGAAGACCAGCACGACCACGCAGCCGATGGCTGGGCCGCCGAACGACCCCAGCCCGCTGCGGGCGAGCTCCATCGGCGCCGACTGGATCCCCAGCGTCTCGATGCGATCGGGCGCCTCGCGACTGCTGCGGTCGAGGATCAGCGCTTGGGGGATGAGCTGCGCCGACGACGGCGCCATCGCCGCCGGCGCGGGCTTCACCGCCGTGCCGATCGCCACGATCTCGACGAGCCCCTGCCCGATCTCGCGGATCTGCAGGCGGGTGGACATCACGCGCTCGGCGCCCAGCTCCTCGGCCTCCCGCCGAACCAGCTCCAGGCAGTTCTCGCGGGCCTCGTAGATGAGCTGGGCTGGTAGCCGATCTTCGCCAGGTTCCAGAGCTCCTCGCCGCTCAGCTCCGAGGTCACGACCCGATCGGGAGGGACCGGGCCCTGCGAGAGCAGGGGATGGTGACTGGCCGTGCCGGTCATCAGCAGCTCGACCGTGCCCGACCCCGCCGGGAGCATGCGGATCTGCGTGTCGACCACGGCGTTGGCCCCGTGCTGCGAGGCCTCCTCGCGCAAGCGCTGCAGCGCGGTCTGCCGGATCTGGTTGTACATCGACGAGTACTCGCGCACCTCGCCCCGGGCGAGCGTGCGCAGCTGCCCCACCATCCCGCGCCCCACCCCGAGGGCGTACGCGATGTTCCCCATCGCGAAGCGGACGGGCTGGTAGCCGGCGTCGAGCTGGCAGTACAGTCCGATGCCCGACGCGGCCGTCGAGAAGAAGCCCCCGGAAGGCCCGTGCACGCCGGTGCCCTGCGCGAGGAACTCGGTGAACCCGGCGAGCCGCCCGAGTCGGCTCTCGACCCCGGTCACGCCGATGGCGCCGTCGCGCTTGGCTTCCTCCTCCATCCGCTGCCAACGCCGATCGAGACGACGCTGTTCCCGACGACGATCTCCCCCGGGGTCAGGCCCTTCTCGGCCAGGCAGAAGATCTCGTTTCCACTCATTCCGGAGATGTGCAGGCGCGGCATGGAGGCCTCCGACGCCCCCGACTTCGGCCGGGGACCGCGGACCATTTCACCTGGCGGTGGATCCGAGGTGCTTCGCGGCCTCCCGACGCGACAGAGGAGCCAGCGCCTGGCCGTCCTCCGACGCGAGGAACGCGCGGACCGCGTCGGGATCCGTGCGCGAATGCTGGCGGAGCGCCCACCCGATCGCCTTGCGGATCCAGAAGCTCTCGTCGGCCGCCTGCCGCCGCACGAAGTCCGTGAGCTGCCCGAAGTCGGTGGCCTCCTTGTGCTGGAGCTGACACAGCAGCGCCGTCCGCCGGACCCACACGTCGGGGTCCCCGATCCAGGCCTCGAGGACCGGCCGAACCTCCTCCCGGTGGTGTGCAACCACCGGCCCGACCCCGTGCACCGCGATCTCGTCGACGAGGTCCCACCACGCGCCCTCCCGGACGAGCTGCTCGAGCAGGGGTAGCGCGTCCGGCGTCAGGAACCGGCGACTGGGCCGGGCGCGCACGTACCCGATCGCCAGGTACTTGAGCTCGCGCTCGGGCCCGCGCCACAGGGATCTCACGACGGCCTCCCACGTGGCCGCGTCGTCGACGACGGAGCTCGTGAGCTCACGGAGGATCGGGCGCAGCAACGGCTTCGCCACACCGAACAGCGGCATGTCGGTCTTGAGGTAGCGCTGGACCGGAGCCACCCGATCGGGGTCGGCGACCGCGGCCAGGCGACGTCGAGCGAGCGTGTGCAGCGACTCCGGATCCATGGCTAGAACACCGGGAAGTCGATCTCGAGGTTCTCACGCCGCGAGGTCGGCGTCTGGCGGCCCCCGGTGAGCGCCCGGACCCGCGCGACGACGTACCGGCTGAGCTCCGACACCGTGATCACGCCGTCACCGTCGGTGTCTGCGGGGCTCTCGGAGGAGCCCCCGGGCAGCGCCTCCAGGACGCTGTGGGTGAACACGCCGTTCTTGATGCCACCGACCCCCTCGTAGGCGTACTCCTCCCCGGCGGCGGCGGAGATCACGGTCGCGCCGGTGCCCCGGCTGAGGTTGGCGAACGACTCCTGCATCAGGCGGAACGCGTCGCCCAGGCGCGGATCGCGCTCCACGATCCGGACGCTGCGAGCCGACACCCTGCCGTCCAGGTCCTCGGCCGACGCCCCCAGGGAGGTGCCCTCGCGGTCGAGCTCGCCCGAGTGGCAGGTGTCCATCAGCAGCAGCTTGTGCCGCGCGGGGATCCCGTCGAGCAGGCCCTCCAAGGCCTCGTAGGCGAGCCCCCCTCGCGCGGGATCGTCGAAGTCGACGTCGGGGGTGCCGAAGTACAGGTTGAGCTCGTCGTCGAGCAGGCCGTGCCCGGCCACGAACAGCACCACGTGATCGTCGATCTCAGTCTGCTCGAGCACCGACCGCATCGCGAGGATGCGCTCCCGGGTGGCGTCGCCGTCGAGGAGCGTGTGCACGTGCACCTTCCGGAACCGCTCGGGGGACGCCTCGGCGAGCCGGGCGCCGAGCTGCGCCGCGTCGTCGGCGGCGTAGGCGAGGTCGTAGGCGCGGTCTGCGTACTCCGACACCCCGATCGCGACGACGTGCAGCTGCGGCGGGGTCGCGGGCGCCGGCACGTCGAAGCGCCCGGTGGCCCTCAGCGACTCCGCGCCCGCCTCGTTGCGCACCGACACCTGGACCTTGTGGCTGCCGCCGGTCAGCTCGACGCGCAGCGTCTCCTCGATGCGCCGCCCGCTGGACAGCGCGCGGCCCGCCGAGCCGAACACCGGCACGTCGTCGACCCACAGGTGGAGCTGGGTGAGCGCCCGCGACGGATCCTCGGCGACCACGTCGAAGGTCAACGTCGAGCCCGTCCGCTTCGCCGCGAGCCAGTCCACCCGGACCTCGGGCAGCGGGGCATCCAGGCGGAGCGCGGCCTCGTTCACGCCGAGCTTGCGCAGCCGCCGCTGACGAGCCTGGCGGAACGCCGCCACCACGTCGGGCTCCACGGTCCCGAGCCGGTCGTACACGATGTCGGGCCGGTTGAGCTGGAGGTCGAACTGCTCGAAGGGGTACCAGGTACCGCCGCGATCGAAGCCGATGCCGCGGAACGCGGACTTCGAGGACGCGTAGTAGCCTTCCGGGGTGAGGACGACCCAGTCGGACTCGCCGACGCCGACGAGCGACGCGATCTCGGTCCAGGACGACGTGTCCCACAGCCGCGTGCGCCCGTCAACGGAGGTCGAAGCCAGCCGCGTGCCGTCGGGGCTGAACGCAAGCGAGGTGATCGGGCCCCCGTGCCCGTCGAGCGTCTGCTCCGGCTCCGCCTTGGCGCTGCCCTCAGCCGCGATCCGCCACACGTGCAGCTTCTGGTCCCAGCCCCCGCTGACCGCCCACGCGCCGTCCGGGCTGAGCGCGAGCGCTTCCACCCGATCGACGTGCGTGTTGCTCCACAGCAGGAGCTTCCGCGTCTCGAGGTCGAGGACGGCGACCTTGCCTCCGCGGGTGCCCCAGCCGAGGCGGGTGCTCGCCTGGTCGAAGGCGACCACCGAGACCACGGGCTCCTCGTCGGAGACCCGGCCCCGGGAGTCGGATCGCAGCACCCCGGTACCTGCGAAGCGGATCCGCTTGCGGGTGTCGACCTCGTACAGGCTCGGCTTGTAGCCCCCGGCGACGGCCACGAGCCGCCCGTCGGGGCTGTAGGCGACGTCGAGCACGGGCTCGGGCTCCCGGAACCGGTGCACCCGGCGGCTCGTCGGCAGGTCCCACAGGCTCGCGCCGCTGGCCGCGTCCCCGGTCAGCAGCTGCTGGCCGTCGGGCGACAGCGCGACCGCGGTGACGCCCGGCCGGACCCGCTCGCGCACCTCCGCGTGGTCGCCACCGCGCGGGCGGCGGGGACGCTCGGCCGCGGACGCCAGCCGGTGGACCACGCTGCCCGACTGCCCCCCCACGACCACCGCGGCGCCGTCCGCCGCGGCGGCCCCGACGCGCCCCCCGACGGCGGCCACGTCGTTCAGGCGGCCATCGATGGGCAGGGCCTCGACCCGGCCCGACCGCAGGTCCCAGGTGCGCACGGCGCCCCGACCAGGATCCCCGAATCCGACCACGAGGGCGTCGACGCCGAGCTCGCGAGGCCGGGTGAATCCCACGCTCACCGGCCGGCGCACCAGGCCCTCCAGCGCTCCCTCGGGCGCAGGAGCGCCCGTGCTCCACAGCGCGAGCGACGCCTCGCGGCCACCGGTCAGCAGCCGGTCTCCACCCTCTGCGAGCCCGATCGCCGCCACCTGGGGGCCCCCATCGCTTCCGAGCGCGGTCGCGCGGCGGGCCTCGACATCGTGCAGCAGCAGGGAGCCGTCGGCGTACGGCTTTTTTGACATTAGAAGAGTCAACCGTCGTCGCCAACTCGGTGTCAACC
>CAYMSU010000033.1:0-21962 GCA_964393165.1 uncultured Enterobacteriaceae bacterium | reverse complement strand
CGGCGTCGCTCGGATCGCTCGAGCCCGTCGTGCGCAGAGCCCTGCAGCCCGATCCGACGGATCGGTTCCCATCGGCCAGGGCCATGGCGGTCGCGCTGCGGCCGTTCGCGCCCACCGAGGTGCGGCTGATGGTCGACGAGTGGGAGGGCAGTGGCAAGCTCGCGACCACGCCCCTCGTCGAGCGGGCGGCGCCGGTGCCCGTGCCCGTGCAGGGTCCGGGCTCGCTCGCGGGCCAGCAGGCCGATCTCGTGCGGCAGGCGGGCACCCTGCAGCTCGCCTCGGGGATCTTCAACGTGTTCGTGATGTCCGCGATCCAGTGCTTCGGCCTGGGCTGGCTCGGCGGGCTGCCGGCGTGCTTCGGGGTTCTGCTCTGGGTGGTCGGCTGCATCGAGATCGCGTCCGGAATCGCCGCGCTCGCCTTCCGGAACCCCCGCTGGATCCGCCCCACCGCGTTCCTCGAGATCCTCTCGCTCAGTGGCGCCGGCCTTCTGTCCGCCGCCGTGGGCGCCGTGATCCTGTTCGCACGACGGCGGAACCCGGCCGCGCTGCCCTGACGGTCAGTCGCGGAAGCGCTCCTCGAGCAGGCCGAGCAGCTTCTTGTGCAGGCCGCCGAACCCGCCATTCGACAAGATCGCGACGACGTCGCGAGGATGGGCTCGGGCCGCGATCGTGTGGGCGATCTCGTCGGCTCCGTCCAGGCTGGTCGCGTCGATGCCTCGCTCGGCGAGATCGCGCACCAGGCGCTCCGAGGAGAACCGGTCGGCCTCGTCGATCCGGCTCTGATCGAAGGGCTTGGCCACGATGACCTGATCCGCGGCGCCGAAGGCGGTGGCGTAGTCGTCCTGGAACACGGCGCGGCGGGAGGTGGCGGAGCGGGGCTCCCACACCGCCCACAGGCGACGCTGCCCGAAGCGCTCGCGCAGGGCCTCCAGCGTGACCCGCACCGCCGTGGGGTGGTGCGCGAAGTCGTCGAGGACGGTGACCCCGCCGGGCTCGCCGATGACCTCCTGGCGACGCTTGATTCCCTCGAAGGTCCGGAACCCTTCCGCGAGCGCCTCGGGGTCGAGGCCGTAGGCCTGCGTGGCGGCGACGGCGGCGACCTGGTTGTACAGGTTGTGCTCGCCGACCAGGGCGCTGTCGAACGTGCCGACGGCTTCGCCACGGCGGAGGACCGTGAACCGCATCGTCCCTGTCTCGGGGTCGATGCGTTCGAGGCGCCCATCCCACTCCTGGCCGGGGCCGTAGGTCCAGATTCGACACCCGGCCAGGCGCGCGACGTCCATGGCTCCGGGATCGTCGCCGCGAACGACGAGGGTCCCGTCCTCGGGCAGGATGGCCATCAGCTGTCGGAAGCTCTCCTTGACGTGGTCGAGATCCCGGTAGATGTCGGCGTGGTCGAACTCGATGGACGTCAGGATGCACGTCTTGGGGCGATAGTGTAGGAACTTCGGGCCCTTGTCGAAGAAGGCGGTGTCGTACTCGTCGCCCTCGATCACGAAGACCTCGCTTCCCCCGGCGCGGGCCGTGCGGTCGAAGTTCTTGGCGATCCCTCCGACGAGGAACCCCGGCGCGGCCCCGCCCGCCTCGAGCAGCCACGCCGCGATGCTGGTGGTGGTGGTCTTGCCGTGCGTGCCAGCCACCACGATGCTGTGCGCATCCTTGAGGAACAGCTCCGCGAACGCCTCGGGGAAGCTGCAGTACGGTAGCTCGCTGGCGAGGAGCGCCTCGGCTTCCTCGTAGCTGGCTCGGATGACGTTGCCGACGATCACGAGGTCGGGGTCGTGGGCGAGGTTCGACGCGACGTACCCTGTCATCACGTCGATCCCGAGCTGCTCGAGGTAGTCCGACATGGGCGGGTAGACTGCCTGGTCGGAGCCGGTCACGCGGTAGCCGGCGTCTTTCAGCATGCCGGCCAGGGCGGCCATGGCCGTGCCGGCCACCCCCATGACGTGGACGGTCTGGATCTGGTCGGCGGGAGGAACTCGGTGGGGCAAGGCGATCTCCGGGGCCTGCCTCTTGTTATCGGTCGCCTAGCGGTACCGGTAGACCGCGTAGATGATGCGCACGCCGGCCCTGGCGGCTCCGCGCAGGCTGCCGCTGATCTTGGACTCGCCCCGATGGCGCTTTCGGTAGGGCAGCGGCACCTCCCGAATCCGCAAGCCGCGCTGGACGGCCTTGAGCTGCATCTCGACATTCCAGCCCCAGGTGGGGTCCTCCATGTCCAGCGAGACGAGGCTGGTCCAGCGGATCGCGCGGAACGGGCCCATGTCGCGGTAGCGGTGGCCGCTCACGAGGCGGATCAAGCGCGTGGCGAGGCCGTTGCCGAGCTGCTGAACGGTCGTGAGCGCGCCCGGCTCTGCCGTGTGGGTGCGGTCCGACTGCACGAGGTCGGCCTCGCCTCGCTCGATCGGACGGACCAGGGTGGGGATGGCGGCGGGCGGATCCGCGTGATCCGCGTCGAGGATCACCAGCACCTCGGGGGGGTCGTCGCGGAGGCGCGCGATGCCCGCGAGGACCGCGGTACCGTAGCCTCGGCGCGGCTCGACCACGACCTCCGCCCCGAGCCGGCGGGCCACGCCGGCGGTGTCGTCGGTGGAGCCGTTGTCGACGACGACCACCCGCTCCACGAGCGGCGGGATGTCCGCGAGGACGGCAGGGAGGCTCTCGGCCTCGTCGAGGGCGGGAATCACCACCGCGGTGCGCATGCGCTCCCGTAATTTGCTGCCCCTGGGGTGGCTCGATAGCGAGCCGGCGTGGACCACGACGAACCTACCGGCGCGCTCGTCCGCGCGTTCCTGGACGATGGAGCAGTCCGGCTCCTCCTGGTCGAGGCGACGGCACCCGCGGAGCACACGCGGCAGACGCACGGGCTCGGGCCCGATGCGGCGAGGCTGGGCGCCGAGGCGGTGGTCGCCGCCGCGCTCAACGCGGCCTACGTCAAGGGCGACGAGCAGCTCACCTTCCGCGTCGAGGGGGAGGCCCCGCGCTGCGCGGTCTACGCCGACGTCACGGCCGAGGGCGCGCTGCGCGCCCGGGTGGAGCCCCCTGACCTCGCGCTGCCCGACGGCCGCCTTCAGGGCTTCTTGATCGCGATCAAGTCCCTGGGGGCCAGAGAGCTCTACCGGGGGGTCACCGCCGTGCCGGGCACGACCCTCGAGGCCGCCCTCGCCGAGCACCTCGACACGTCCACCCAGGTCCAGGACGTGCTGCGGATCGGCGTTCGGCAAGGGCCCGACGGCGGGATTCAGCAGGCGGGGGGGCTGCTCCTCGAGCGAATGCCCGACGAGCGAGGGCACCCGAGCCTCGAGCCCGAGGCCTTCCGGACGCGGTACGCGTGGGTGGGCAAGGCGGACGTCTTCCAGTTGCTCACGCAGCTCGCCTTCGGGTCGCTGGGAGACCGCCCCCTGACCGTGCTGGAGAGCCGGCCGCTGGTGTGGCGCTGCCGATGCTCGCCTGAGCGCATCCGCGACGTGCTGGGCTCCCTGCCCGCCACGGAGCTGCAGGAGATGATCCACGAGGACCAGGGGGCGGAGGTGACCTGCAACTTCTGCGGGCGCGCCTACCAGTTCGAGGAGGACGCGCTTCGCGACATCCTCGAGGCTCAGGACCCCGCGAGGTAGACGTCGGCCGGCTGGGCCGCGCCGATCAGCACGGTTCGATCGAGGTCGACCCAGACGGCCCACTCGGCGCCGGAGAGCGCTACCCGAGCCGCCACGATGCGGCCCGCGGGCAGCCGGTCGACGGCGTCGAGCAAGGCGTTGGCGAGGGCGACGAGCTGAAGGTCCTGGTCTTGCCGCCCGCGGGCCAGGTGGGCACGCCACAGCGCTCGGAAGACCTCGACCTGGTGGATGGGCTCCTGGGTGAGCACCGACCCCTCGGGGACCAGCCCGGTGACGAGGCGGCTGACCACGACCGCGGTGCCACCGGGGATGGCGACGGTGGGCTCGAGATCGCCCTCGGCGTGTGGGGACGGAGCCCTCGGGGTGCCGCCTGTGCCCCCCTTGCCGCTGGGAGCCGTGCCCGACTTTCGTGCAGAGCGGGCCCGCTCGAGCGCCTCCGCCGCGGTCAGCGGGCGCCCCGTGCCGGCTTCCTCGACGAGGCGGCCGGACTCGTCCTCGGCATCGGGTGGGGCCGCCTGGGCGGCGCGCTGCTTGGCCTCCTCGGCGAGGCGCCGCGCGAGCTCGCGGGGATCCTCGGCGGGTGCGGAAGACGCCTGGTGACGCTGCTTGGCCTCCTCGGCGAGGCGCCGCGCGAGCTCGCGGGGATCTTCACTCATGCTGCTCCTCCGGCTGCCGCGAGGCCCTATCCTCCGGCGAATTCTGTCGAGCGTCGTAAAAACGTCGATTTCCTATTCAGTCGGAAGTTGTCATGGGTCGGACCCACGAATGACGATCGCTCGTGCGAGGGCCGGCTGACCCGCGTGGCGCCCTGCCTTCCGCGGGAACTTGGGTTCTTCGGGGTGGACCCCCACGGCCCACCGTGTGAACAGGCGGGGACCTTCCCAGGGGGTGCATGTGCAGGAGGCATCGTCAGGTCGGCGAGTCTCCCACCCGGAGACGGTGCTCATCGTGGAGTCGGTGGAGTTCACCAGGCGGCGCCTGGGGAATGCTCTCGCAGGGCAGCACTGCGAGATCCGGCTCGCGAGCACCATCGCCGAGGGTCAGGCCCTGGTGAGGAGCTTCAAGCCGGACCTGATCCTCGTCGGGCTCGACCTCGCCGAGCTGCCTGGTCCGCAGGCGATCGAGGTCTTCGTCAAGGGGGGAGCAGGCGCGGCGGTCATCGCCGTCGGCACGGAGGCCTCGCTTCAAGCCGCGGTGGCGGCCGGTCGCCATAATGCGGTCGATTACGTCACGGACCAGGAGGCCCCCGAGGAGCTCGTCGCGCGGGTGCAGGCGGCGGCGCGGGCTGCGCGGCGGAGCCGGGAGCTGCGGGCCCGACCGCGCGACCGCGCGCAGGATCACATGCGGCGCGTGCTCCTCCAGCACCCGGGCATGGTGGAGGTGTTCTCGCAGGTGCGACGAATCGGGCCGACCGAGGCGACGGCGCTGCTCGTCGCGGAGCCCGGCACCGGAAAGCGCATGCTCGCCCGTGAGATCCATGAGCGCTCGTCGCGGCAGACCAAGCTGTTCGTCACCGTCGATTGCGGGGTGCCCAGTCCCGAGCGCCTCGAGCGCGAGGTGTTCGGCGCGGTGGCGCGCGGCGGGGAGGGGCCCGTGGAGGGCGCCCTCGACATGACCCGGGGCGGTACCCTGTTCGTCGACGAGATCGACAAGTCGTCGCCGGGCTTTCAGCTGCAGCTCCTGCGTGCCATCGACGACCGGGTGTTCCAGCGGGTCGGCGCTCGTGAGCTCGTGCCAGCCGACACGCGGATCGTCGCGGCCACCTCAGTGGACCTCCGGCCGCTCGTGGACCAGGGGCGTTTTCGAAAGGACCTGTACTATCGGCTCAACACGTTCCCGATCCGGCTGCCCGCGCTGCGCGCCCGCCTCGATGAGCTGCCGCTGCTCATGCGGCACTTCATCGATCACCTGGCGGATCAGCACCGGTGCCCGCGGGTGGCCAGCGTGGCGCCGGAGGTCCTGGATTGGGCGATGTCGTACCACTGGCCGGGCAACCTGCGGGAGCTGCGGAGTCTGTGTGAGCGCTGGGCGCTGGCCCACGCGGGCGAGGAGGTCGGGCTCGACGCCCTTCCGGAGGATCTCCTCGGCCACGAGCCCGCGCTGCGGCCCGGTGCCGCGGCAGGGGGCAGCGGCGCCGCCGAGCTCCGGATCGACGACTCGGTCCCGCTGCGCGACAACGTGGGTCGCGTCGTGGAGGAGATCGAGCGATCCTACCTCGAGCGGGTCCTCGACCGCTGCGGGGGGCACCTGGGCCACACTGCCGCAGCCTCCGGGATCACGCGCCGCACGCTCTACACCAAGATGCGCCAGTACGACCTCGACGCCCGCGACTATCGGCGGCAGTCCGGGGCAGGGGGCGATTGACGGTCGAGAGCCGCGGTGTGACACTCTCGGGGCGCCGATCGTCCCAGGCTCCTCCGGACCGCCCGCGCAGCTCTCTCTTTCTTCTGTCTATTGCCTCCTGGTGAACACATGCTGCGTGCCCTCTGTCAGCTCGCTGTCGTCTGCTCCGCGGTGCTCGGGTGCCGCCCCGAGAACGAGATCGTCAGCCCCGAGCCGGAGCCCGAGAGCTTGCCGGTCGTGCGCTTCGAGCCCGAGAACTTCGGCAGCTGGCTCTCGCTCGACCGCGCCCCCGACGACGAGCGCCTCACCATGGCCTACTACAACCGGGCGGTCGGCGCCCTGGGCTACGCGGTAGGCACCCCCGCTGAAGACGGGTCGGTCGACTGGGTGCACGAGCGGGTCGACGGCTACCCCGAGCCGACCGGGCTCGATCCGACCGATGCGGGCAAGTACGCCTCCCAGCGCACCATGCCCGACGGCACGGTCTGGGTCGCCTACCAGGAGGTAGACGACGTCGTCCTGCGGGTGAGCCAGCGGCGCGGGCCGGGCGGCTGGTCCGAGCCGGCGGAGCTTGAGGAGGGCGGGGCCTGGGCGAGTCTGGCCATCGGGGCCGATGGGCAGCCGGTGGTCGCCCACTGCAACCCGGCCACCGCCGAGGTGCGCATCGTCCGGTTCGATGGCCAGGAGTGGACCGGGAGCAGCGTGTATCGCGGCGCGGCAGGGCCGGGAGGCGTCGCGTCGGTGTCGCACACGCGCCTGTTCGTGTCCGGCAAGCAGGAGCTCCTCGCCTTCCGGGACGATGCGCGGGGCTCCCTCTGGGTGGCCGAGCTCGGGGCGGGTGAGCCCGTCGAGGTCGATGCGGACGGCAACGTGGGGGCGTGGCCGTCGATCGTGGCGGGGAGCGGGCTCGCCGTCGCTTACCACGATGTGGGCCGCCAGGACCTGCGGGTCGCCATCCGCGACGAGAGCGGCGAGTGGTCTGCCCAGGTGGTCGACGAGGGGGAGCTCCGCGGCGCGGATACCGAGATCTTCGTGATGGACGGGCAGCTCGCGGTCCTCTACTTCGACGGTCACAACAACGACATGATGCTCGCCCGGCAGGAGGGCAGCGCCTGGTCCGTGTCGACCGTGCGCACCCAGGGCGCCGTCGGCTACCACAACGAGGTCGTGCAGGTCGCTGGCAGGTGGTGGGTCGGCTCGTACAACCACACGGCGAAGTCGCTGTTCGTCCAGGCGCTCTGAAGTGCTCCTCCTCGCAGCGGTCGCCCTCGCGGCCCCGCCCTCGCCGATCGATCTCAACGTCGTGTCCGTCGACATCCTGGCCTCGGTGCCGGGCCTCGGAGAGGCGAAGGCGCGGGTGTGGGCGTCGTGGCGGGCGGCGCACGGGCCCTGCGCCACGTTGGACGAGCTGCGCGAAGTCCCCAGCTTCGGGCGTAGCACGGTGCACGCTCTGCGTGTCGCCGGCGTCTTCTGTGGGCCGGGCACGCCACCAGAGAGGGACCCCCGGGGCGCTCATGGCGCGCCCGCGCTCGCTCCCGTTCGGGTCGACCCCAACACCGCCTCGGTCGAAGACCTGACCTCGCTGGCCGGGGTGGACGAGAACCTCGCCGCGAAGATCGTCGCCGAGCGGATCTCCGGCGGCCCGTTCGCGACCTGCCGCGCGCTCGAGCGGGTCCCCGGGCTCGGCGAGGCCACCGTCGCAGGGCTGCTCTCGCGCTGCGCCGTGCGCTAGCGCCCGCCACCGCCGATCAGATCGGCATCTCCTCGCGGATCGCGGCCAGCGTGTCGGCCACGCAGGTCGCGGTATGCACGAGCTGCTCCTCCGAGTGGGTGGACGACAGGAAGAAGCGCAGCCGCGCCGAGTCGTCGGCCACCGCCGGGTACACGATCGGCTGCACGTTGATGCCCTGCTGCTTCAGCCGCTGCGACAGCACCAGTGCGTGCATG
The DNA here is from genome assembly GCA_964393165.1 of uncultured Enterobacteriaceae bacterium. Classification (GTDB taxonomy): domain Bacteria; phylum Myxococcota_A; class UBA796; order UBA796; genus DRPG01. Next base: position 14,052 of record CAYMSU010000033.1, on the reverse strand, counting down.
GAGTTGCCCGTGATCGCGGGGATCACCCCGGAGCCCCCGAGCGCGGGACCCGTGTCGACGTCCCGCGCGACCAGCGCATCGTGGAACACCTTGGCGTTGCGCTGCAGCTTCTCCACTCGCCAAGGCTCCTCGAGCATCAGGCGCAGGCTCGCGAGTGCCGCCACGCCATTCGCGGCCGTGATCCCGGCGCTGTAGACGAAGCCGGGGGCGGTGTAGCGAAGGTAGCGGATGATCGAAGCCGATCCCCCGATCCAGCCGCCGCAGCTCGCCAGGCTCTTGGACAGGGTGCCCATCCACAGGTCAGCCTCGCGCGGATCCATGTCGCCGCGGAAGTGCTCGCCGACCCCCCGCCCGCTGTCGCCCACGACACCGAACGAGTGTGCCTCGTCGACCATCAGCAGGCAGCCGTGACGCTTCTTGAGCTCCACGAAGTCGGGGAGGCGCGTGATGTCGCCGTCCATCGAGTACACGCCCTCGACGACGATCAGGCACTTCTCGTGGTGAGGCCGGAGCTCACGGAGCAGCGTGGCGAGATGCTCGGGATCCTCGTGGCGGAACGCCCGACGGCCCGCCCCCGACAGCTTGATCCCCTGCAGCGCGGAGTCGTGGATGAGCTCGTCGTGGAGGATGAGATCCGCCGGCTTCATCAGGTGGCCGATCACGTTCACGTTCGTCATGTGGCCGGCCGTGAACACGAGGGAGTCGTCGACGCCCTGAGCAGCGGCCAGCTCGGCCTCGAGCTCGTGGTGGAAGGGACGCTCCCCGCTCGCCACCCGAGACGCCGACACCGAGGTCCCGTACCGCTCCACCGCGGCATGGACCTGCTCGATCACGCGCGGGTCCCCCGACAGACCGAGGTAGTTGTAGGAGCTGAAGTTGATGAGCTCCCGGTCCTCGACCATCGTGGTGTCGCGGGCGGTGCCCTGGTGGACGTGGAAGTACGGGTTCTCGAGCCCGATGACCTCGGCCATCGAGATGCGCTGATCGAGGTCCTTGACCTCGGACCAGGTGCTCGGGTCGACCCACTCGGGCTTGACCTCGAAGTCCGGCTCGTCTTCGCTCGCCGGACGACGCATCTCCGCGACCGTGCCCTCGATCAGGGTGATGAGCTCGCCCTGCGCGTCGCGGAGCCAGAAGTTGGCGACGAACCGGTCGCCTTCTGCCTCTTCGAAGCGCGCCTCCGCCGTCAGGTTGCCCGGGCGGGGAGCGGAGAGCTGCACGAGCCGCCGGACCGCCACGGGCGTACCCGCCCGGTGGTACTTGTCCCACACCACGAGCGCACCGAGCTGGAACGCCGAGTCGAGCGCGAGGGGATCCACGGCCCACGCCTGCCGGGGGGACTCGGGGGTCCACTCCTGGGGCTTGCCGGAGCGCACGAGCCCGCGGGCGAAGCCGTCGCCGACGCCATCGACCTCCACGAGGCCCTGCAGGAGCGGCCCGTGGAACGTGATGCCGTTGTAGAAGGCCTCCAGGCTCGTCTTGGGCGGCTCCCCGCGCTCGAGGGGCGGCATGTCTTCCGGCGGGTCGGTCGGGCGGATGCGCGCCTGGTAGGCGAGCGTGCCCCGCTCCCCGATCCGCAGCTCGGCCCGGTCGCCACGGACCGTGGCGCGCACGGTGACCGGCTCGGCCACGGTGACGCCCGTGAACAGCTTCAGGTCCGCGACCTCGAACGGGTACGGGACGCCCGCGACCTCCGCGAGCAGGTCGCAGGCCGCCGCCAGCGGCATCACCGGCACGCCGTCGATGGCGTGGTCGAGCAGGTACGGGTCGTTGTCGGTGGAGAGCACGCGCACCAGCGAGCGGTCCCGGCTCCACCAGGGGAGGTCCCGCCCCTTGACCTGGGGGCCCCGGCGCCGGCAGAGATCGTCCCACAGGGCGCTCATCCCCACCTCGTCGCCGACGAAGTCGACGCCCTCGGCGCGCATCGCGTTCTGGACGACAGCGGGGATGGTCGCGACCATCTCGGAGCTGGACCACGGCCCGAACTCGCCGACGACCACGCGCGGACCGCTGCCCGCGGCACCTCCGAGGCCGACCGCGTAGGTCTTGGCGAGACCCGCGATGGTCGCGTTGCCCGCTGCGTAGTGGGCCTGGTGGCGGTTCCCGAAGCGCCCGGCCCACGAGCCGATGGCCATCGCCACCCGGAGGCCGGGCCCGGCCGCCGCGATCGCCTGCACGAAGCCGCGCACCTTGACGTCTCGGGCCCGCTTGCCCGCGACCGGGTCGACCTCGCCGAGGGGCCCGTCGGCGAGCAACCCGGCGCAGTGGGCGACAGCCGTGAACGGCCGCAGGGGCTCGACCGCCTCGAGCAGGGTGGGGTAGTCGAGCACGTCTGCGGCAACGCCGCGCAGGCCGTCGGGAAGGTCGTCGGGGACCGAGCGCCCGATCACCACGACCTCGGCGCCGGCGGCGGCAAGGCGCTGGGCGAGGGCTCGCCCGATCCCCCGGGTGCCGCCGGTCACGAGCACCCGGTCGCCCGGTCCGGGCTCCCAGGCGTCTTCGAGGGTGGGGGAGAGATCGAGACCAGGGATCCAGCGGCCCTCGGGGGTCCACTGCACATCGGGCGTCGCGTCGGCGCTGACGAGCTCCTGGACGAGCCGCGCGGCGCGGTAGGGCGCCTCGATGCCCTCGAACGACAGCGACTTGTACACGGGGCCGGACCACTCGCGGGCGACCGATCGGATCACCCCGGAGAGGGCCTCGGCCCAGGGGTCGTCGGCGCGGCGGAGCACCACCACGCCCGGTGCTTGCTTGGCCGTCGCGAGCCGGTCGAGTACGGGCAGCAGGTCGGCCGCCGGGTCCGGCACCTCCACCTCGCCGGCGAGGACCGCGGCGAGCGGCGCCGGCTCGTCGAACGAGGCGACGTGCACGACGACGTCGATGCTGGTGTCGGGCCGCCGGGTGACGTAGGCGCCCGCGCCCTTGAGGACGGCCGTGACCTCCTCGTCGCGCTTGCCGGTCAGCAGGATCGACCAGCCCCGCAGGGCATCCACCCCCGGCCGACGCTCGGGAAGCGGAGCCGCGCGCCAGACGGGCGCATACGACTCGAGCGGCTCGTCGTCGTCGACCGCTTGAGGGCCGCCGGTGCCCGCGGTGCGGACGTGCTCGGCGATGGCCTGCACGCTCGGTCGGTTGAGGAGGAGCTCCTGGGGAAGCCCCCCGAGGCCGGGGAACGACTCGGCAAGCCCGGTGGCGAGGTCGGCGACCATGAGGGAGTCGAACCCGAGGTCGTCGACCAGGGACTGCTCCGCCCGCAGGGACTGCCGTGGATACGAGCTGACGCGCGCGACCACGTCGGCCACCTTCTCGTAGACGTCGTCGGGCGCCTCGGCCTCGGGCGGCGCCTCGGCGGCGGCGGGGGCTCCCGCGGGCACCTCCGCAGCTCCCTCGTCGCGCACGGCCCTCGCGGCGCCCACCGCCTTGTCGAGCTGTAGCTGGCGGAGCACGTCGTCCTTGATCGGCCAGTACGCCTCGCGCGGCAGCTCCTGCGGGGGCAGGCTCACGATTGGGGCCTGTCCGGTGATCGGGCGCGTGTCGAGGTCGACGCCCTCGCACCACAACCGGCCCAGCGCCTCGAGCACGGCCTTGCCGCCGTCCGCGTCGTCGAGGTTCGACAGCGAGACGATGGACCGCACGCGGTCGGGGTCGAGGACCTTGCGGGCGAACGAGGCCAAGGGGCCCGCTCCGACCTGCAGGAACACGGTGGCACCGGCCTCCGCGCACTGGCGGAGGGCCTGCTGGAAGTGGACGGGGCTGGTGGTGTGGCGCCGGAACACCGCCACCGCGTCGTCGCGGCTGGCGTAGGGGGCCTCCGCGATCCCCGAGGCGACCACGGGCGACGACGCCGGCTCGCACAGCTCGACCTTGGCGACGAGCGCATCGCCGTCGACCTCGGCGAAGATCGGGGAGTGGAACGCGTGGCTCACGTTCAGCAGCTTGGCCTCGATCCCCGCGCCCTCGGCGGCAGCGACCACCGCCTGGACGGCCTCGGTCTCGCCCGACACCACGACCTGCCGGGGGTGGTTGTCGTTGGCCACCACGGCGCCGTCGACGAGGAGGTCCGCGGCTTGTTCGACGCCACACGCGAGCGCGGCCATGGTGCCCCGGTCACCCTCGACGGCGGCCATCGCCTGGCCCCGGAAGGCGGCGAAGCGGACGGCATCGCGCGGCGAGACCACGCCCCCGACGGCGGCGGCGGCGAACTCGCCGAGGGAATGCCCGCACACCGCAGTCGGCTCGAGGTCGACGAGCGCAAGGAGCCGATGCAGGGCGAGGCCTGCCGCGACCATCGCCGGCTGGCAGTGCTGGGTCTCCGTGAGGAGCGCGTCCGCGTCGTCGGCGCACGGAGGGGCCTCCCGCCGGTCGGGGTACAGCAGGTGGGTGAGCGGAACGTCGAGGAGGTCGGCGAGATCTCCCTCGAACTGCTCCAGCGCCTCCGCGACGACGCCGAAGCGCTCGCGCTCTGCGGCGAGCATGCCCACGCGCTGGGCGCCCTGGCCCGGGAACAGCAAGGCCACCTTCGGCGGCCGCCCCTGTGGCTGGCCGACGAACCCGCCCGCGGGAGCCCGCCCCGTGGCGACCTCGTCGAGCTGCGTGAGCAGCTCGTCGCGGGAGCCCGCGACCAGCGCGGCGCGGTGGCCGACGGAGGGCCGGACGCCCCAGGTCCGGGCCACCGAGGCCACGGTGATGGTCTCGTCCTCGCGCACCTTGGCGGCCAAGCGCTCCGCCGTGCGCTGCAGGCCCTCCGCGGTGCCTGCCGACAGGCGGACGATCTCGAGCTGGGCGGGCTGCTCCATCTGCGGCAGCGCGTTGCCGGCGCCAGCGCCGGAGCGGGTCGGTCCCCGGTAGGTCCGTAGGACCACGTGGCTGTTGGTCCCGCCGAAGCCAAACGAGGACACCGCCGCGATCCGGTCCTCGCCGTCCCACGGCACGGGCCGGTCGGGGATCTCGTAGCCCCCCTCGTCGAGGGCGAGGCCGGGCTTCGGCTGGGTGAACCCGGCCATCGGTGGGATCACGCCGTGCTCGATCGCCTGGGTGGCGCGGATCAGTCCCGCGATGCCGGCCGCCGACATCGTGTGGCCCACGTTGGCCTTCGACGAGCCGAGCAGCGCCCGTCGCGCGCGCCCCTCGAAGGCCAGGTTCATCGCGTTGACCTCGGACTGGTCGCCGACCTCGGTGCCCGTCCCGTGGGTCTCGACGTAGCGCACGTCCTGCGGGTCGAGCCCGGAGTCCTTCCACGCGTCGACCATGACGTTGCACTGGCCCTGCGTGACCGGCGCCATCGGGCCGTCGCCCCGGCCGTCGTTGTTCAGGGCGATGCCCTCGATGACGGCGTAGATCCGGTCGCCGTCGCGCTCGGCGTCCTCCAGGCGCTTGAGCAGCATCGCGCCTGCGCCCTCTCCCTGCACGAAGCCGTCCGCGGCGACGTCGAACGGCAGGCAGCGGCCCTGGGCGCTGATCGCGCCCACGCGGGCGAAGCCCACGTAGTGCTCGGGGGTGATCTGCACGTAGACGCCGCCCGCGACGGCCGCGTCGACGGTCCCTGCCCGGAGCTGGGCGACCGCGTCGTGGATGGCGACGACGGCCGAGGCGCACGCGGCGTCGACCGTGTAGGCCGGGCCGTGCAGGTCGAGCTCCTGGGCGACCGACGCGGCGATCATGTTGGCGAGCACGCCAGGGGCCGAGAACGGCCGCGGGGCGACCACGCGCTCGACCGCCCGGGCGATCTGCTCGGGAGACTCTGGCACCTCGCCGAGCTGCCCGGTGGCCATCATCGTGGCCATCATCCGGCTCGCGAGCAGGACACGGAACTCGGAGGCCGTGACCCCGATGAACACCCCGGTCCGGTTCGGGAGCTCGGAGGGGCGGTAGCCGGCGTCCTGGATGGTCTGGAGGCCCACCTCGATGGTCATCCGCTGCTGCGGATCCATCACCTCCACCCGCCGTGGCGGGATTCCGAGGAAGAGCGCGGGGAAGCTGCGGATATCGTCGACGAACCCGCCGGTGGGGCAGTACGTCTTGTCGGTCGCTCGGCGACTCGGGTCGTAGAACGCGGCGCCGGCCCAGCGATCCGCTGGAACCGGCGTGAACGCGCTCCGCCCCTCGATGTTCAGCTTCCAGTACTCGTGAAGGTCTGCCGATCCGGCGAATCGGCAGCCCATCCCGACGATTGCGATGGAGCTCACGGTTGTCGAACCTCGGTGTGTAGGTGGGGAGCGCGCTCAGTTGGCGCTGACCCGACCCCCCTTGATCAGCCCGGCCAGGTCGCCGACCTTCTGGACCTTGGCCAGCTCTTCGTCGGGGAAGGTGGCGTCGATGCGCTCCTCGATCGAGTTGACCATCTCCATGGTCGCGATGGAGTCGAGGCCGAGCGCCTCGATCTGGGTCTCCATCGAGATGTTCTCGAAGTCGGCGGTCCGCTTGGGCGCGACCTCGGCGAGGGCGGTCTTGATAAGGGCGAGAATCTCATCTTGGGTCATGGGCTTGGTCTCCGACTGTACGAGATGGGGTGGGCGCTTAGCTCGATCAGCCCCGCAGCGCCGCTTTCGCGCGCGACCAGACGGACTTCGCGACGTGGCGCGCCAGCGACAGACGGCTCGACTGCGTCCCCATCGCCCGGGAGCCCTCGGCCCCGAGCTCGCCACGCAGGTACTGCTCGCGCGTCTTGCGACGCTGCAGCTTGCCGGAGGACGTCTTCGGCAGGGTGCCGGGCTTGAGGCAGGCGACGTCGGCCACGCTGAGCGACAGCTCCCGCTGGATGGCGTTGCGCACTTCCTGCGCGAGGGCCTGGTGCTCGTCGTGCCGGGTCTCGAGGGTGACCACGAGCTCCTCTCCCTGCTCGCCGGGCACCGAGAAGGCGATGACGTTGCCCTTGCGCACGCCGTCGACCTCCGCGGCGGCCCACTCGACAGCCTGGGGATGCACGTTGCGGCCGTTGACGATGATCAGGTCCTTGATGCGGCCCGTGACGTAGGTGTGACCGTCGAGGACGAACCCGAGGTCGCCCGTGCGCAGCCAGCCGTCGCGGCGGAAGGCCTGCTTGGTGGCCTCGGGATTCCGGAAATAGCCGGGCGTCACGCTCGGTCCGCGGAAGCACAGCTCCCCCTCGGTGCCGTCGGGCAGCCTGTTCCCCTCGTCGTCGAGCACCGCGATCTCGTGGCCCTCGAACGGGGTGCCACACGAGACGTGCTCGGCCACGCTCGCCTCCTCGGTGTCGGGTGCGACCACGACGGCCTCCCCGCGCTCGGAGAGCACCTCGGCGTCGAGGTGGATGGTGCGCATCTCCTCGCGCAGCGGCTTGAAGGTCATCGCCAGGGTGGCCTCGGCCATCCCGTACGCCGGCAGCAGGGCCGTCGGGGCGAGCCCGCAGTGGGTGCCGAAGACCTCCTGGAAGGCACGCATGGTGGCCGGCTGAATCGGCTCCGCGCCGCAGCCGAGCACGCGCAGGCAGGACAGGTCCCAGCGCTCGAGGTCGCTCTTCTTGACCCGCCGGGCGGCGAGCGCGTAGGCGAAGTTGGGTGCGAACGAGGCGGTGCCGCGGTGGCGATGGATGGTGTCGAGCCACACGCTGGGCCGCTTGATGAACCGCAGCGTGGGGATGAACACGATCGGCACCGCGTGGAGGATCGGCGCGATGACGAAGCCGATCAGCCCCATGTCGTGGTAGAGCGGCAGCCAGCTCACGCCCTTGTCGCCGTTCTCCGGCGACAGCTGGGCGCCTTCGGTCATGATCCCCTTGGCGTTGGCCACGAGCGAGCGATGCGTGACCATCACGCCCTTGGGGTCGGACGTGGAGCCCGAGGTGTACTGGAGGAACGCCAGGTCCTCGGGGTCGATGGTGGGGTACTCGGGCTGCGCGGACTCTCCGTCTCCCAGCTGCTCCGCGATGACCACGCGCTCGAGGGCGGGCACGGTGTCGACGAGCGACCACAGGATGTTCTGCAGCCGGCTCGAGGCGACGAGCACCTTGGTGCCCGCGTTGTCGAGGACCTTGGCGGTCCGGGCCGCGTACGCGTCGAGGTTCCCGAAGGACATCGGCGGGTACAGGGGAACAGGGACGACCCCTACCCGGATGGCCGCGAGAAACGACAGGATGAAGTCCTCGGGCTCGATGACGACCAATCCGAGCCGATCGCCCTTCTCCATCCCGAGGCGCTGCAGCGCGGCCGCCCGGCGGGCCGTCGCGCGCTCGAGCTCCGGGAAGGGGAACGAGCTCTCGTCGCCCTTGAGGTTCTGGAAGACGAAGCCGAGGTCCGGGTAGTGGCTTCCGACCTCGGCGATGGCCTGGGCAACGGTGTCGAAGCGGGGCATCAGGGTCTCCGTGGCTTCAGGTCGCCCTCTCTAGGGCGGTCCACGGGCGCAGGCAAGCCGGACCCTCTCTGATTCGGCAGTTTCTTTCTGCCAAGAAAACTGACCCGTCGGTATGATTCTGCTCGCAGGGGTGAGCGGACTATGACCTCGGGGTGATGCCCACCATCAACCTGCAGTTGCTGTACCTCGCAGTCGGCGCGAGCTCGTGCCTGACGATGCTGCTCCTGCTCTACAACGTGGTGGCCGCGGTGCTGTTCCTTCGGGAGTCGGACCGTGCCGAGGCCACCGGGCTCGCGAAGGTGGCCTGGGCCCTGGGCGTCGCGGCGCTGCTGACGTGGCCGTTCCCTTGCTTGGGCGGGGTGTTCGGGCTGGCCGCGGTGGTGACCGCCCGCGTCGAGCGCCACCGCATCTTCCGGGGGGAGAGCAGCATCGCGGGCTCCACCCCCACGCGCATGGGGCAGTTCGACGGCGGAGTGGCCGTGGCGATCCAGGTCGCGCTCGTGGGCTCGCTGATCGTGGGAGGGCTGATGGGAGCCCCGAGCAGCACCGAGGTCCTGGTGGCACCGACGCCTTAGCGCGTGGGGCGCTACGCCTCCGCTTCGTCGGCCAGCCGAGCCGCCGTACGCACGATCGCATCCCGCTCGCGAACCCATGCGGCTCTCTCCTCGGCGAGCGCCGAGAGCTCGCCGAACACCGCGGTCCCCAGCCTCGACGCCACGCACAGCCCGAGCAGCATGCCGTCGCGGGGACGGATGTCGTCGCCGTCGCTCAGCGCCCGCCGTTGCTCCGCGATCAGCGACTGTCGCACACCCGGGTCGGCCGCCGGCGAGGTCGTCTGCTGCGGCAGATGCGAGCGCTGCCGGTCGACCGCGCGCAGGGTGCCCCGCTGGCGGAGCACCGAGGTGACCGTGTGGCGGAGGCTCGGCTCCCGCTGGGCGAGCACCTCGAACCAGCCCCGGAGGCGGGTCGGCCCGGGCGTACGAGCCAGCGCATCCACCGCGTCGCGAAGGACGGGGTGAGGCGGTGCCGCGGGGCGCTGGGGGTGGAGCCGCGCCGTGCCGTCGCGCCGCGTCTGTACGTGCCCGCCCAGCTTGAGCTCCGCGAGCACGGCCCCGCGCAGGCACGCCTCGACCACGAGGTAGGCCGAAGGCAGCACGGTGCCCCGCTCGGGGTGCAGCGCACAGAGGAGGAGCGCGTCGGGAAGGGGAAGGTCCATAAGGCTGCGGAGTGCCTGTAGTCGGCCGGTGACAACCTGTCATAGGGGCCTTGCCGCGGCGAGGTCGGGTGACAGGTTGTCGGACGACGGCGGCCCCGATCGACGCTGTGAACCGACGAATCGTGAGTGCTTCGTGGCACGCAGCTTGCAGGACGGGGCATGATAGGACCGCAGGGTCGTGGCGACCGGGCGCGGAGGACACACTTGAACCAGACCGGGCTGATCATCGCGTTGGTGGTAGGAACCCTGCTCTCCGCGGGCAGCGCGTACGGGGTGAACACCCTGATCGCGACCGTCGCCGAGCCCGAGGGGCCTCCGGCGACGAACGATCCGCCTGCGCTGGCGCAGAGCGCCGCCCAGAAGGCGAGGTCGCGCCGGAAGCCGATGGCGACCGGCCGGCGGCGAACCGCCGAGGAGTACCTCGACGGGATCATGTCCCGGAACCTGTTCGACGAGTCGATCATCGCCACCTGGAAGCCCCCCCAGGTGGGGGGCGAGGCTGCAGCCGAGGAGCGCGTCACCCCGCTCCGGGTCAAGCTGCTGGGCACGCTCGTGGCGAGCCCCGCGAGCCAGAGCTCGGCGCTGATCGTCGACGAAGACGACCACTTTCCCAAGGGCTACTCCATCGGCGACGTGCTCCAGGAGCGGGAGATCGTCAAGATCGAGCAGAACCGGGTCACGCTCCGCAACCCCGACGGGAGTGAGGAGATCCTCAAGACGGATCAGGAGATCGAGCCCGCCCGCCCGAGCCGCCCCCAGGCGAGCCGCGGCGACGACGACGAGGCGGTCGAGCAGGTGGAAGACAACCGCTTCCAGGTCAGCAAGGACCTGTTCGACAAGTACATCAACGATCTCGAGGGGATCAGCCGCATGGGCCGCGCGTTGCTCCACCGTGGGCCCGATGGGGAGTTCGACGGCTACCGGCTCTCGGCCATCCGACGGAATACCCTGGCGGACCAGCTCGGCATCAAGAACGGAGACATCATCCACTCGGTCAACGGATCGTCGCTCGACTCCGTCCAGTCGGCGATGAACGCGTACAACACGCTGAGGACAGAGTCGAACTTCTGCTTCGAGATCACCCGTCGGGGCAGCCCGATGGAGCTCTGCTACGACGTCCGCTGATCTGGTCCTCGCACGCCCTTCGCCCTCGCACGCTCTTCGCCCCATCGGAGTCGACGCAATGTCCGACCGCCTCCCGCACTGGCTCTCGCTCCTGCTCTCCAGTCTGATCGCGGCGGCTGTGCTGCTTTCCGCCCCGGCTCTGGCGCAGCAGCCGGTCGTCACCGAGAACGAGGATGGCACGGTCACGGTGTCGCCGCCGAATCCCGCGGGGCAGGGCAGCCAGGTCGCTGCCGACCCGAGCAAGGCGAGCGAGATCCTGCTCGACTTCGCGCCCGATACCTCGATCTACGACCTCGTCCTGTTCTTCGCCCCGATCAAGCGGCTCAACTTCGTGATCAGCGACGTGAAGGAGCTCCAGAACAAGAAGGTCACGATCATCAGCAACCGCTCCGTGCCCGGGCGGGCGGCGTGGGAGGCGTTCCTCTCTGCACTCGAGGTGAGCGGGTACAGCCTGTCGATCGTGGGCAACACCGCCAAGGTCGTGAAGTCGAGCGAGGCCGGGCAGAAGCCGATCGGCATCGGCAGGGGGGAGCCCGGCTCGAGCGATGGCTATGTCACGCAGCTCATCCAGCTCGAGAACACCCGGGTCGACGACATGTCCAAGGTCATCCAGACGATGGCCCCGGGCGACGCCAAGATCGTGGCCTACCCGCCCACGAACACGCTGATCATCACCGATACGGCCGCGAACATCCGCAAGCTCTACAAGATCATGAACGAGCTCGATGTGGCCGCGCCGCGCTCGACCATGGAGATCTACCAGCTCGTCCACGCGAGCTCGTCTGAGATCAAGGGCATCATCGAGTCGCTGTACCTGGACCCGAGCGACAACAACGAGCCCGACACGTCGCGGAGCTCGCGGTCCCGGCGGTCTCGGCGGTCTCGGCGGTCCTCCCGGTCGCGGTCGAACGACACCGATGCCGTGTCTGCGGGCAACGAGGCCAAGTACATCTCGAAGGTGCTCGACGACGAGCGAACGAATCGCCTGATCGTGCTCGCCAACCAGGACGGCCACAAGGCCGTGCGCGACCTGATCGCCGAGCTCGACGTCGACACCGAGGGAACGGGCAACGACCTCATCCACGTGGTGTACCTGGAGAACGCGAAGGCCGAGGAGGTCGCGCAGATCATGTCCCAGCTCTCGCAGGAGGGGGGCTCGGGAGAGGACAACCGCACCGCGGCCGCGCGGCGGGCTGCGCTGCAGGCCCGCAACCGCAACCGGGGCGGGTCCCAGCAGGAAGACGACGGCGACGACAAGGGTGCTGCGGCGGCGTTCGACTCCGGCATGCGGATCGCGGCCGACGAGAACACCAACGCCCTCGTGATCATCGCGAACAACGACGACTATCGGGTCGTGAAGTCCGTCATCGACCAGCTCGACGTCGAGCGCAAGCAGGTGTTCGTCGACGCCGTGGTCCTCGAGCTGTCGAGCGAGGACTCCGCCAACCTCGGCCTCGCCTACCACCTGCCGCAGAACCCGTCCGACGGCTCCGCTGGCTTCATCGGGGCCCAGCTTGGCGCGACCTCGCTCGGGCTGTCGCAGGACGCGCTGACCGGGCTCGCCTTCGGCGTCTTCGGCGACGGCGTGGACGTGCCGATCCTCGACCCGACCTCGGGAGCCGCCTCCACCCTCACGGTGCCTGCCTTCGGGATCGCGCTCAACGCGCTGAAGACCTCGGGGAGCACCAACATCATCTCCAACCCCATGTTGATGACGCTCGACAACGAGGAAGCGGAGATCGTGGTCGGCCGGAAGATCCCGTTCCCCACCCAGAGTGGCCTCAACAACCTGGGGCAGCCCGTCATCAGCTTCCAGCGCGAAGACGTGGCGATCACGCTCAAGATGACCCCGCGCATCAACAGCTCCAACTTCGTGACCCTCGAGCTCGAGGTCGAGGTGCAGGAGGTCGAGGAGAGCGCCCAGTCGTCGGCGGTCACCGCCGCGGGCGGCGGCTTCATCACCAGCCAGCGGCGACTCCAGACCGTGGCCCTCGTGCGAGACAACCAGACGATGGTGATCGGCGGTCTCGTGGGCTCGACCGAGAGCGTCGGCGAGAGCAAGGTGCCGATCCTCGGCGACATCCCGATCATCGGCAGCCTGTTCCGCTCCCGCAACTCGGGAGAGCGGAAGACCAACCTGATGATCTTCCTCACGCCCCACATCATCGAGGACCCCGACGACATGATCGAGGTCCAGCGGGTCAAGGAGGCCCAGCGGCAGGAGTTCCTGCGCCGGTTCTACGGCCGCTCGCAGGACGAGTTCTACTCGGAGCTCCGCAACTTCCTGCGCTACTCCATGAACCTCGTCGACGAGCCCACCATGTACCGGGGGCCGACGGACATCAGCCAGGACCTGGACCTGTCCGAGGGCACCCGGTCCGCGATCCAGGCGGTGATCGAGGACTCGCGGACGCTCGAGCCCGGAGAGGGCGCAGGACAGCTTCCCGAGGTCGACTCGGATCTGATCATCGACGACCGGCGGCCCGCCGACAGGTCGGGCGACGACGGTGAAGACGACGAAGAGGGAGGGGACTGACCATGGCCATTCGTCGGATGGAGGCACCAGGGCCCCAGCCGGCCCCTGCGCTGGCCGGAGACGCCGCCGAGCGCAAGGCCGTGGGCATGGCCACGGCCAAGTCGCTGGCCCGGCTGTCCGGCCTCGATCTGGTGACCGAGGTCGACGCAGAGAGCATCGAGCCCGAGCTGATCCGCGCGCTCCCAATCCAGCTCGCGCGAGAGCACCGGGTGCTCCCGCTCGGCTTCGATGACTACGGCGAGCTGCGCATCGGGATGGCCGACCTCGGTGCGATCGACCTGCTCGACGACCTGCGGGTGCTCTATGGCCAGCCGATCCGGCCGGTCATCGTGCCGGGCGACCTCCTCGAGGACGTCACGCAGGAGGCCTACGACAAGGCCGCCCAGTCGGCCGAGGCCATCATCGACCAGGCCGAGGAGGCGGTAGAAGGCGAGGCCGATCTCGACCTCGAGGACGCCGAGCTCGTCGACGATCCCAACCAGGCGCCGATCATCCGGTTCGTCAACGCCGTGCTGTCGCAGGCGATCAAGGAGCGGGCGAGCGACATCCACATCGAGCCCTACGAGAACCACCTGGTCGTCCGCTTCCGGGTGGATGGCGTGCTCAACGAGTCGCTGCGGCGCAACGCGCGCTTCAAGAACACGATCGTGGCGCGGATCAAGATCATGGCGGGGCTCAACATCGCGGAGAAGCGGCTGCCGCAGGACGGCCGGATCCGCAGGAAGCTCGGCGGTCGCGAGATCGACTCCGGGTGAGCACCGTCCCCGTGCGTCACGGGGAGCGCGTGGTGATGCGGATCCTCGAGAAGGGCAAGGTGTTCTCGCTCGACAAGATCGGAATGGCGGGCGCGGCGCTGAGCCTGTCG
>CAYMSU010000032.1:0-22277 GCA_964393165.1 uncultured Enterobacteriaceae bacterium | reverse complement strand
GGCCGCTGCACGCGCTCGGCATCGGGCGGCCCAACAGCGTCCTCGCGGCGTGGCGGGCCGGGTGGCGGACCTTCGACTCGGTGGCCCCGACCCGGGAGGCGCGCCGTGGGCTGCTCTACGAGGCGGTGGTTCCGCTGGAGGACCCCCACGCGGTGCGCAGCGCCGTCAAGGTGTCCCGCTACCTCGACGCCAGCAGCGACAAGTCCTGGCGCGACGATCGCCCGATCGACGAAGACTGCCCCTGTGCGGCCTGCCGGCACTACTCGCGCGCCTACCTCACCCACCTGCAGCGGCTCGAAGACCCCGCGTTCGGGGTACTGGCCACGCTGCACAACCTCGCCTTCCTGTCGCGGCTGATGCGCACGCTGCGGGCCATCGAGGCGCTCGACGATGTCGACTGACGCCGTCGAGCGCCTCGTCGCGCGCCTCCGAGAGACGCCCCGGTACGGCGGCCTCTGCGACCACGCGCTCTTCGCTGCAGCGGCCGCGGCGCTGGACGGCCATCGCTCCGAGAAGGCCGCCCTGAAGTCCGCCAAGCGCCGCCTGCACCAGATGTTCGGCTCCTTCCTGGAGGGGCGCCGCCGGCGACTGCTCGACCAGCTCGGGCAAGCGGCCGCCGCGGCCGACGACGATCCGGCGTGGCTCGCGGCCCTGCGGCAGGCGCTGGCCCTGCACGCCTCCACCGACGAGCGCCGCGCCCATCTCGAGGAGCTCTGGCAGGCGATCCGAGGCCACGTTCCGCAGATCTCCTCCGTCGTCGACCTCGGCTGCGGGGTGAACCCCGCGGCGCTCCCCTGGTCGGGGCTGTCCCGCGACGTCCGATACCTGGGGCTCGATCTGGACCTCGAGCTCTGTGCCGCGCTCGAGGAGGCGCTCGCGGATCGCTTTCCGCACCTTCAGGTCCGACCGGCCGACCTCCGCGGCAAGCTCGAGCTCCCGTCGGCCGACGTGGCGCTGCTCTGGAAGCTCCTCCCCACGCTCGAGCGACAGGCGGCCGGAGCCGGGCGCGCGCTCGCGGCGCAGCTGCGGGTCGGCTGGTGCGTGGCGACGTTCCCCACGCGGTCGCTCTCCGGGCGCGGCTTCGGAGCCGCGGCGCAGTACCGCGCGCTCGCAAAGGCCGTCCTCGGCCCCGGGATCACCTTCGAAGTGGGCGACGAGCTGGTCTACCTCACGAGAGGACGTCGCCACGAGGAAGCAGCCGCGACGTGAGCGCCTCGTCCGCCGCCCGAGCCTCGGGCTCGGTCTCGTCGAGCGCAGCCCGCACGTGGGCCTTCACCGGGGCGACCATCTCGGCCGGCGCCCACGTGTAGGTCTGCCCGTCTCGCAGCGGCAGCCCCTCGGCCAGCAGCTGCGACGCGACCACGAGGGGCACACCCTTGAGGTATCGCTCGAGGGCTCGCTGCTCCCCCCGGCGGCGCGGATCCACGAACGCGAAGCGGCTTCGGCCCATCCAGGCGATGTGGTAGTGCGCTGGCTCCAGGGCCAACGCATCGAGCTGGAGCCGCTCGGCGGCGCGCGCCATCAGCGCCCCGGTCTCCTCCGCGAGCCCGAGCCCGGGTTGGTGCTGGCCGGGCAGCCGCGGCCGGTCCGAGGTGAAGTGGAGCCGCGGATCGCGCAGCTCGACCCACTCGAGAAACAGCACCCGCCAGTCCCCGATCGTGCGGACCGACGCCGACAGGTCGAGCAGCGTGCGGGGCTCCCCGTTCACCTGCGCGGTCAACCTCACGCGATCCGGCCCGTCGCTGGTCTCGACGTGCACCTCGAGGCCCTGGAAGCCGAGCCGGCGCAGCGCAGGCAGGTATCCGTGCGCGGCGAAGGCATACTCGAGGCCGTGCCGGGTGTAGAAGCCGAGAAACCGGGCCTCTCGGTTGCGGACCGGCACGCCCATGGACTCGAGCAGCTCCTCGTCGGTGAGTCCGTCTGCTCGACCCTCGAGCGTGCTCCGGTCGAGCCGACGCGACACATCCAGCGTACGACGGAGCACCGGGTCGAACGCCTCGCTGACGGCGGTGCGGAGGCCCGCAGCTTCGGCGAGGCAGCCGGCGAACACCCGCCAGCTGGCCTCGGTGTACCCCCCGGCGGGAAGGACGACCGTAGGCGTGCGCCCCAGCTTGCGGAGCACGCGGCGGTCGCGGGCCCGCAGCCCCGCCTCGGGTACCCCCAGGCTGCCCAGGGGGTCCCCGTCGAGCGGGTCCGCGCCCGCCAGGTAGAACGCCAGAGCCGCCCGCGAGGGCACGTGGTGGAGGATCCGCCAGACGGCCTGCAGATACTCGCTCCCCGGGCAGCCCGGCTCCACGCGCCGATCGACCACCACGGCCCGCGTCGGAGACGGCAGCGTCCACTCGGAGCGCACGGACACGGACAACACGGTGACCAAGGGGTCGTCACCCAGGCTCTCGACCAGGCCGTCCGGGGGGTGGGCGTCGAGGTCGATGATCACCACCCGGCCGTCGAATCCGTCGTGCCGGAGCGCGCGCACCGCGATCGCGACGTCGTTGAACGCGCAGAACCCGGTGCCCCGCGCCGGCGCGGCGTGGTGGAACCCGCCGAGCAGGTTCGCCGCGCGACCGCCGTGCAGCTGCACCCAGCGCGCCGCGTCGAGCGTGGCCCCCGCCGCCCTACGCCAGGTCTCCAGCACGGCAGGGACGTTCACGATCGCCGGCGGCACGCCCATGACGTCGCCGACGACCTCGGGATCGTCCAGCCACTCCAGGTATGCGCGATCGTGGACGCGCTCGGCGTCCGACCACCGCAGCTCGTCGGCGATCCGCACGTCCTCCGGCCGGATCACGCCCACGTCGAGCGCCCAGGTGAGGGCGTCGACGGCCCTGCGGGCGCTCATGCCGGGCACTACGTGAGAGGGGGGAATCGGCAGGCGGTAGGTCGGGTGGTACCAGGTCGGAACCGACCGGGCACGCAGGGAGCGAAACCACCGCACCCACGCGCGGGTCGACAGCGCCGACGAGCCCAGCACGTCGGTGGTCATTCGCCAGAGGCCATCAAGGCTTCGTGCACGTCGAAGTCGTCAGGGCCGCTCCGCAACCGCACGTAGGACGCGTCGGACTGCATCTCCCGCGTGCGTGCCCGATCGTCGAGGTACGCCTGGAGTAGCTCGTCGCGGAGATTCCCCGCCAGCTCGTCGTCGAGTACCGGCGTGAGCACCTCCACGCGCCGGTCCAGGTTGCGCTCCATCAGATCCGCGCTGCCGAGGTACACCCGTGGCTTCCCCCCATGATGGAACCAGTAGATCCGGTGGTGCTCGAGGTACCGACCGACGACGGACCGCACGGTGATGTTCTCGGACAGGCCCGGCACTCCCGGGATCAGCCGGCAGATGCCCCGCACCAGAAGATCCACGCGCACGCCCGCGCGGCTCGCCTCGTACAGCGCGTCGATCACCTCGGCGTGCGTGATTGCGTTGCACTTGAGCACGATGCGGGCCTCTCGCCCGCCGCGCGCCTCCTCCGCCTCGTGCGCGATCAGGTCGAGCAGAGGCTGCTTCATGTGGTGTGGGGCGACCAGCAGGTGTCGAAAGCCGTTGGGCTGGGCAAAGCCCGTGAGCCGGTTGAAGACGTCGGCGACGTCCGCGGTGATCCCAGGGTGGCAGGTGAACAGCCCCAGATCGGTGTAGATGCGCGCGGTCGTCGGGTTGTAGTTGCCCGTCCCGATGTGCGCGTATCGCACCAGATCCTCACCCTCCCGCCGGACGATGAGCGCGAGCTTGGAGTGGGTCTTGAGGCCTCGCACCCCGTAGATCACGTGACAGCCAGCCTGCTCCAGGCGGCGTGCCCAGACGATGTTGTTCTCTTCGTCGAAGCGGGCCTTGAGCTCGATGATCGCCGCGACCTGCTTCCCGTTGTCGACGGCCTGCTCGAGCGCCGCGATGATCGGAGAGTCCCCGCTGGTCCGGTACATCGTGTGCTTGATCGCCACGACATCGGGATCCTCGGCGGCGCGCCGGATGAACTCCACGACCGGGTCGAACGACTCGAAGGGGTGGTGGAGCAGGATGTCCTGCTTCTTGATCGCGCGGTACAGCTTCGTCTCGCCCTTGACGGGACCGAGCGGGCGCGGATGGTAGCTCGGGTAGAGGAGCTCGGGCAGGTCCAGACGCAGCAGCTGCGTCATCCGGGAGACCGCGAGGGGCCCACGGATCTCCACCAGGTCCATGCGGCCGAGCTCAAGCCCCTCGAGCAGCTTCTCCCGCACCTCCTCCGGCATGCGCTGCTCGACCTCGAGGCGCACGGCCTCGCCGAGGCGCCGCTTTCGCAGCTCCTCCTCCATGGTCGACATCAGGTCCTCGGCTTGGTCCTCCCGCAGGTCGAGGTCGGCGTCGCGGGTGACCCGGAAGCGATAGGCCGCCCCGAGGTCCATGCCCGGAAACAGGGCCGCCAGGTTGGCCGCGATCACGTCCTCGAGGAGGACGAGCCGGACCGGCGGCTGGAAGTCAGCGCCGTCCACAGGGATGATGCGCGGCAGGTTCGCGAGCGGGACCTTCACTCGAGCGAGCCGTGCCTCGCCGCCGTTGGGCGAGTGGACCGTGACCGCCAGATTGAGCGACAGGTTCGAGATGAACGGGAACGGGTGCGTGGGGCCCACCGCCAGCGGCGTCAGGATGGGACAGATCTTCCGGTCGAAGAAGTCTTCTGCCCAGGTCTTCTCCGACTTGCGGAGCTGGCGATAGGGCACGATGGTGACGCCGTGCTGCTTGAGCTCCGGGAGGATCTCCTTCAGCAGGATCTCCTGCACCCGCTCGACCATCGGGCCAGCGCGCAGGTGAATCGCCTCGAGCTGCTCCCGCGGGGTCATGCCATCGATGGTCCGCACGTGGACGTTCGCCTTGATCTGCTGCTTGATCCCCGAGACGCGGATCATGAAGAACTCGTCGAGGTTCGAGTGGAAGATCGTGACGAACCGGAGTCGCTCGAGCAGGGGGTTCGAAGGATCCTCTGCTTCCTCGAGCACCCGCGCGTTGAACTCGAGCCACGACAGCTCACGATTGACGTAGCGCGTCGCGAGATCGGAAGAGACGTCAGCAGCGGGCTGGCTCATGGGCAGGTCCCAGTCGAGTGTGAGCGAAGGCGGATTCGGATCCAATTGTCCGGGCAAGTGGCTTCCCTTTACCGGTGCGTGCTGGATCGCAAGGTGGGGCCTCGGGCGATCGATTACGGAACGCGTCCACCCCTGGAGCCTCGTGCGTCTTCTGCTGTCCAACGACGACGGGATCGAGTCCGAAGGGCTCACGACCCTCGCCGAGCGCCTGCGCGCCGACCACGACGTGTGGGTCGTGGCCCCCGCCGACGAGCAGTCGGCCAAGAGCCACAGCCTCACGATGATGGACCCGCTGCGCGTCCTGCCCCGGGGCCGGCAGCGCTTCGCGGTCACCGGCACCCCGGCAGACTGTGTGTACGTCGCGCTGCACCACCTGCTGCCGGGGGAGCCCGACCTCGTCGTGTCGGGGATCAACCGGGGCTGCAACCTCGGCGGCGACGTCCACTACAGCGGGACGGTGGCCGCGGCGAGAGAGGGTGCGCTGCAGGGGCTGCCGGCGGTCGCGGTCTCGCTGGAGACGCCGCGGCAGGGCCCTGCCCAGTGGGAAGCTGCAGCCACCATCGGGATTCGGGTGGTCGACGCGGTGAGCAAGCAGCCGATGGCGCCGCGGGTCGTCTACAACGTGAACGTTCCCAACCTACCGATCTCGAGCATCCGCGGGCTCAAGGCGTCGCGGCTGTCGGTGCGCGTCTACGAGCCCAGGGTGGACCGCCGGGAGGATCCGAGGGGGAACCCGTACCTGTGGATCGGCGGGCCCCACCTTCGCTTCGAAGGTGGGCCCGAGACCGATGGCACCGCGATCCACGAGGGATGGGCCACCGTGACCCCGCTGTCCTGCGACATCACCGACGACCCCGAGCTGGAGCGCATTCGTGCCTGGACCGACTGACGCCGCGCCCGAGACGGCATCTCCGTGGCTGCTCGCGCGAAGCGCGGCGGGCGGCGTGCTGATGGGCCTCGCCAACCTCGTGCCGGGGATCTCGGGCGGCACGATGCTCCTCGCGGCTGGCGTGTACCCTCGGTTCATCACGGGGGTGGCCGAGATCACCACGCTGCGCTTTCGCCCGGTATCGCTGACCGTGCTCGCGGGCGTCGGCGGCGCCGCCGTGCTCGCAATCCTGCTCCTCGCCGGCGTCGTCAAGGACCTGGTCGTCGCCTACCGGTGGGTGATGTACAGCCTGTTCATCGGGCTCACGCTCGGCGGGGTCCCCGTGGTCTACCGCCTCCTGGGCAAGATGAGCCCGTCTGCGTGGACCGGGGCCATCGCCGGGTTCGTGGGCATGGCGCTGCTGGGCGTGGCCCAGGCCCAGGGGGTCACCGATATCGGCGGGACCGACGCCGGCGTCTTCATGTTCTTCCTCGCGGGCCTCGCCGGCGCCGCGGCGATGATCCTCCCCGGGGTGTCAGGTGGCTACCTGCTGCTCGTCATGGGCATGTACGTGCCGGTCCTCGCAGGGATCGAGACCTTCAAGGAGGGGCTCACCCAGGGCGATGTCCCGGCGCTCGTGGGCGCCACGCTCGGGGTCGTCCTGCCCGTGGGCATCGGCGTCGTCGTCGGCGTGGTCGCGGTGAGCAACGTGCTCGAGTGGCTCCTGCGGACCTACCGGTCCGCCACCCTCGGCGTGCTGCTCGGGCTCCTGGTTGGCGCGGTGATCGGGCTGTGGCCGTTTCAGCAGGGCATTGCCCCCCAGGTCGGTGACACCTGGCGCGGCCGGGCGGTGACCGCGGCGTACCTCGCCGAGCTCGACCCCGAGGACTACCCCACGCAGACCTTCGCGCCCTCCCCAGGACAGGCCGTCGGCTCCATCCTCGTCGTGCTTCTGGGGCTCGGGATCACGCTCGGGATCGCCCGCGTCAGTGAGCAGCAGGACGGCGAAGCGGCGCCCGCACGTTAACCGGCCTCTCCGGACCGCGGACCGGGAGGGCGTGCATGGAAGGGCTCGCAGCGCGAGTATCGTCGGTCATCAGGGACATTCCTGACTTTCCGAAGGACGGGATCCTCTTCAAGGACATCACGCCGGTCCTCCAGGACCCCGCGCTCTTCGGCGAGGTGGTCGAGTGGATGTCGGAGGGGTGGGGCCAGGTCGACAGCATCGTCGCCATGGAGAGTCGCGGGTTCCTCTTCGCGCCCGCGATGATCGGCCGCCTCGGTGCAGGGCTCACGCTCGCCCGCAAGCACGGCAAGCTGCCCTACGAGACCGTGGGCGTCAGCTACGACCTCGAGTACGGCAAGGCCACGCTCGAGATGCACACCGACGGGGTACGGCCGGGTCAGCGCGTGCTGATTGTCGACGACCTGCTCGCCACGGGGGGCACGGCGCGGGCCACCTGCGAGCTGGTCCGCAAGCTCGGCGGGGAGGTCATCGGGTGCGTCTTTCTGATCGAGCTCGCCTTCCTGTCCGGCCGAAGCGTGCTCGACGTTCCCGTGCGCGCCCTCGTGTCGGTCCCGTGAGCCCGTCGCCCGGCGGCGGGGGCCAAGCGTGATCGTGGTCGGGCTCACCGGGGGCATCGCCACCGGCAAGTCCACCGTGGCGGAGTTCCTCCGGCAGGCGGGGGTGCCCGTGATCGACGCGGACCTCGTGTCCCGGGAGGTCGTGGCCCGCGGGCAGCCCGCCCTCGCCCAGATCCGTGAAGCCTTCGGCGACGAGGTGCTGACGCCCGAGGGGGCGCTCGACCGGCCGGCGATGCGCCAGCGGATCAGCCGCGATCCGACGGCGCGGCGCCAGCTGGAGCAGATCACGCACCCCGCCATCCGCCGCGCGATCGCCGAGCAGCTCGGGGAGCTGGCCGCCCAGGGCCACCCCGCGGCGGTGGTCGAGGCAGCCCTCCTCGTCGAGACCGGCAGCTACCGAGAGTACCCGGTGCTCATCGTCGTAGCCTGTGCACCCGAGGTGCAGCTCGCCCGCGCGAGAGCGCGCGACGGCGTCAGCGAAGAGGATGCGCGGGCGCTCATCGCGGCGCAGCTCCCGCTTGCCGACAAGATCTCCCTGGCCACCCATGTCATCTACAACGATGGGGGCCTCGACCAGCTCGAGGCGCGCACCCGGGAGGTCTGGGCCGCGATCACGTCGATCACGTCGTGACCTACTCGGACTCCTTGATGCGCTCGATGTAGCGAAAGACCGTCCGCGCATCCACGCCCAGGTCCCTGGCGGTCTGCGCCTTGTTCCAGTTGTTGAGGTCGAGCGCCTTCTTCACGTACTCGAGCTTGAACGCCTCCTCGGCCTCGGAGAGCAGCTGGATGGCTCGCTTCTGCCCAGCCTCGAGCCCGAGGTCGTCCGGATTGAGGAGCGCCCGGTCGCTCATGATCACGGCCTTCTTGACCCGGTTCTCGAGCTCCCGGACGTTTCCTGGCCAGAAGTAGTTCTTCATCGCCAGCAGCGCCTGGTTCGTGAACCCCCGGGGCTTGGCGCCGTACTGCTCCCGGTAGAGGTTGAGGAAGTACTGGGCGAGCACGGCGACGTCCTCTCCGCGCTCACGCAGCGGGGGCAAGCTCACCGCCATCTCGTTGAGTCGGTAGTAGAGGTCCTCGCGGAAGCGGCCGTCGGCGATGAGCTGCTCGAGGTCCTTGTTGGTCGCGGCGACGACGCGAATGTCCACTGGGCGCGGGTCCAGATCCCCGACCCGCTCGATCGTGCGCTCCTGAAGCACCCGGAGCAGCTTGACCTGCAGGTTCATCGGCATCTCGCCGATCTCATCGAGAAAGAGGGTACCTCCGGTCGCCGCCTCGACCTTCCCGATCTTGTCGGCGACGGCGCCCGTGAAGCTGCCCTTCTTGTGCCCGAACAGCTCCGACTCGAGCAGGTTCTCGGGGATGGCCCCGCAGTTGATCGCCACGAACGCTCGCTCACCTCGGGACGAGAGCTTGTGGATCTCCTTGGCGACGAGCTCCTTGCCGGTCCCGGTCTCGCCGAGGATCAACACCGACAGCTCGGTCGGCGCGACCCTCCGGAGGACGCGGAACACGGCCTTCATCGGCGGGCACGTGCCGATCATCTCGCCCTGCGAGGCCTGCTGCAGCTGCGACCGGAGGTTCCGGTTGTCGAGCCGAAGCTGGTTCAGCTGCAGGGCGTGGTAGACCACGAGCGACGCTTGGGCGGCGTAGATCTGCAGCATGGCGAGGTCGCGCTCGGTGAACAGGTCCGTGACCGAGTCGTTCGCGAGGTAGAGCACGCCGAGCAGATCACGGCGGTAGGTGAGGGGCACGCACATCACCGACGACAGCCGGAGGTCGACCACCGACTTGGCGCGGCCGAAGCGCGAGTCCTTCGACGCATCGGAGACCAGCAGCGGCTGGAGGTTCTCGACGACCTGGTTGACGATCGAGTCACTCACCTTGGTGATGTCGAGCTTCTCGTTCTCGACATTGTGAGCCGCCGCCAGGTGACGGTCACCGTCCTGCAGGACGATCACGAAGCCCTTCTCGGCGCCGGTCAGCCCGACGAGGCCCCTCAGCATGGCCGAGAAGAGACGCTCCGGCTCGGTGTCCCGCAGCATCGACGCGGACAGGTCGACGAGCTGCTGTAGCATGTCCAGGTCGAGCTCGTCGCTCGCGCCGGGGTCGGCTTCGGGCTGCCCCTCCGACCACCGAAGCTGCCACGCGCCGAGGAGCACCTGGTCGCCGTCGGTGAGCTCGGCGGTCTTCACCCGGCGGCCATTGACGTAGAGCTCGCCGCCCCCGAGCAACGAAACGACGTAGGTGTTCCCCTGTCGTAGGACGTTGGCATGCGTCGGCTTGACCATCGGGTCGTCGAGGACGATGTCGTTGCCGTCGGAGCGACCGATGCTGGTGAGGGCCTTGCGAATGGCGTAGTCGCGCCGCGTCTTCTGGATCGTGTGCTCGGCTCGGAAGAAGGCCATGGACCCCTCAGCCGCGCCCCCGGGGCGGCAAGCTCGCTCTGTGGGGTCCAGTGTCGCACGGCGGACGGGGGTTGGCCACGCAGCTCAGAAGCGCGCGTGGACGATCACGCCCTGGGTATGCGGGCTGACTGGCGCCACCCCCAGCCTGGCCTCGACCTTGCGCTTGCGCCACGTCCTCCCAGCGTCGACCGCCGAGACGGCCCACACGCCATAGAAGGCGATCGCGGCAGGCCACTGCAGCCCGTACTTCTGCACCAACTGGACACGCTCGGTCTCGTCCCACACCGTGTCGTAGTCGGGGTCGTCCTTCGAGACATCCGGGTCTCGGCTCAGGCGGGTCCGAAGGTCGGCCCACAGCGCCACCGACGCCACACCGAACGCGGCCTGCAGGCCTCCGAAGGCCAGTCCGGCTCCGGGTCGACCTTGCGCGAACTGGGGGATCCCCAACGGGGCGTACGTCCACAGCGGGGGACGCCCGACCTCGGGGGGCTCTACGGGCTCGGGCTCGACCGGCCTTCGCTGGCTCGCGATCACCTCTTGCCGAACCATGCCGAAGAGGTTCACCACACCGATGGGGTGGTGGTACGGCGAGATCGGCGTGTCGGGATCCCGCTCCAGGATGAAGCGAAAGGCATCTGCCGCCCCCGCTTCGTCGTCGAGCTTGAAGAGGACCTCCCCGAGGTAGGTCATCGCCTCGCGTGCATCTTCGGCTGACGCTTCCTCTCCGAGCTCGAGGCGGCGTCGCAGGCGGACCAACAGGCGCCGGGCCTCCTCGATCTCCCCTGCGAAATATCGCGTCTTGGCGGCCTGCAGCTCTGCTGAAAAGGTGTTCGGCAGATCCGTAGGCGGGCCACCGTCGGCGGGCCCGTCGTCCTCCTCGGTGGTCTGAGCCGGCGCGGAGGCAGGCGCGGGCTCGGTCGGATCTCCGGCCGGATCCCGGGGGAGGGGCTGGGGATCCGCCCAGACCGCAGACACCGACCACAGGATGGCAGCGTGGAACATGGGCTCCCCGGACACCGGAACGTAGCCCCGAGAATTGGTGGTGGTCAATCACTGGAAAGTGACTGTATCGGTTGTTAGGTTTCCGCATCTCCAACTGAGGCAGTCCAAGTATGCGACGCATCGAGACAAACGACTGGTGGGCGGAGCTGGTCAAGTTGAAGGACGAGCTCTCGCTCCGTGAGCTGGCCGAGAAGTTCGAGATCACGCCGGGCGCGATCTCGGCTGCGTTCAAGCGTACCGGGATTTCCCGCCGCCCGGCGCCTCCGGGGCCGCGGTCGCGTCGAAAGTCCAAGCCCGAGGTCGACGAGCTTCCGCCGGAGCCGGGAGAGCAGGCGGACGAGGATGCGCGCCCAGGCAGCAAGGATGCCCAGATTCTGCCTTTCGTTCACATGCTGGGCAGCGTTCCCGATGCGGACGTGGCGGATGAGGCTGGCGTCTCCGTGCGCACCATCGCCAGCTTCCGATCGAGAAAAGGAATTCCAGGCTACTCCGGCCCGCGCAAGCGGCGCCGGCCGGGGCAGGGTCGGCGCTCCAAGATCGATGCGTTCGCGGACATGCTCGGGCAGGTACCCGACCGGGTCATCGCGGAGAAGGCTGGCGTCACCCTCAACGCGGTGCGCAACTATCGCACCAAGCGCAACATCCAGGCTGCCACGCGCAGCAACGTCGCCGCAGCCCCGACCGCGGCCCCCACCATGAACGGGCTCCCTCCGGCACCGACCGATGGCAGCGCGCACGAGTCCGCGTGGCGGGTGACCGCCGAGGACGGGGACCACCGAGCCACGCGCGTGGTCGTCGCGCCATCGCTGGCCGAGGCTGCGTCCCGTGCCGAGAGCGCGAACATCGGGCACATCGTGTCGCTCGAGTGGATCGGCGAGGTCATGTAGCGAGCACCGCGTTCCCGGCAGGAGTTGCGGACCCGCGGCTGCTGACGAGATCCTGCCGCTGACGCGCTCCTAGAAGTCGACGTCCGCCTGCAACGAGAATCGACCCTCGGCGTCTGTCGTGCCATAGGCCAGCAGCGCGTCGCTCCCGTCGCGGACCTCCACCCACGCCGTGCCCTCCGGCGCTCCGTCGGGGCCGAGGACCGACCCTCGGATCTCCTGGCCCTGTCGCACCACGATGGGGCTCGGTGGCGTGAGCGTGAAGGGGACCGTCCGACGAATCGCCAGCAGGTCCTCCGCAGGGGGCGTGACGATGCAGCGCACCTGGACGTCTGGCAAGCGCAGCGTGACTCGACCCTGCTCGTCGGTCGTACCTCGCGCGGTGCGCTGGCCGAAGGCCAGCTCGGTGCACTCCACGGTGGCGCCTGGGACCGGCGGACCCTCCCCGTCTCGCGCGACGACATCGACCGCTACCGGCGTGGTCGGGGTCAGCCGAATGGCGCCGATGTCTCCGGGCAGCTGGACATCGACGAGTCGCGTCGGCGAGACGAGCAGTGGTGTTCCCGCAGGCTCGTTCGGCGGGCGCACGTCGACCCGGTAGGCGCCAGGCACCACCTTGGCGTCGAACACGCCACGGCTGTTGACCTCCTCCTCCCACACCCACGAGACGCGATGGCCCGGCGGCAGCGCCTCGAAGCCGTCGATCGCCTCGGCCACGAGCCTCACGACGGCGCCACCGAGAGGTGTGTCGGAGTCCGTCAGGAGGACCTCGCCCTCCGCGAAGACCGAGGCACGCTCGATGGGGTAGTGGAAGTCGACCTTGGTGCCCGCATCGGCCGCGGGCGTCGCCGGCTGGGACCACACCGGGTCCTGGCCGCGGGCCCCTCCCTCACACACCACGGTGTAGGGCTGAAGCTCCTTCACGCGCAGGACGTAGCGGCCCCTGTCGTCGGTAATCGCGGTCGCCGACCTCACCCCCGCTTGGTTGACAGCGTGGACCCGAGCGTTCGCGAACGGCTGGGGGAGCCCGGTGGGCCCGAGGGAGGTGACCTCCCCGTAGATCGGGACCCCCAGCCCGATGTCGATCACGACGTCGGAGGTGTCCTCGGCGATGCTGACACTCTCTGCGTACAGCGGGAGCAGAGGGTCGTCGGGAACCACCGTGAGGGTGTACTCGCCGGCCAGGAGCCAAGCCTGGAAGCGCCCGTCGGTGGCCCCGATCGACGTGGCGTAGGACTGCAGGTCCAGCGGCGTGTCGAGGCGGAGGGTCCCTCCGACCCTGACCTCTTGACCTGGCAGGAGCGACACCAGCGGGTTCAGCCGAAACCCGATCACCTCACCCTCCTGGGGCACGGGACGGGAGAGCCGAAGCGCTCCGGTGCTGTGGGTGAGCCCCGGCTCCACGGAGATGGGGAACGACTGCGCGAGCGCCCGCGGTACGTCGCCGGTGTCGACCGACTCGGTCGGCCACACGTCGACCCGGAGAGCTGCCCGGGCGACATCCGAGGCGTCGCCGTCGGTCTCGCCGAAGGACGGGGACTCGGGAGCGTCTTCACCGCCGTTTCGCCCGCCACCCGACTCCTGCACGAGCCCCGACTCCGAGCCGTCACACGCCCCCGTGGCCAGCGCCAAGAGCAGGATCTGGCCCAACCTCACGAGGTCTCCAGCAAGAACGTGACCGTGGTGCTCTCGAGGTCGGAGAACACCGTGGCCTCGAGCAGCTCGCCGTTCAGCTCGTCGGCCAGCGGGAGCTTGATCGTGAACGTGGCGGTGGCCCCGTCGACGTCCGAGAGCCGCTCGTATTGCGTGATGTCCATGGTTCCGAGGGTCCATTCCACGTCCAGGGTCTCGCCGCCGTCCGTGTCCATCGCGACCACCGAGATGAAGTTCAGCTTCTGCCTTAGCATCCGTGGGATGGGCTGACCGATCTGACTCTGCGGCGGCGAGATCATTCTGAGGGGTGCGTCGTCGGGCTGGCGATTGATGGGGAAGGGGTACAAGCACCCCGCCAGCAAGGCTGTGCAAGCAACGTGCCTAACCAGGGCCACGCCCAGCCCGACGTGGTGCGGACTCACCGAGGTTCGGATCCGCCAGAATCGGGGCACGCCGATCACGGTGCTCCCGTGCCACCTGCGCCGGGCACGCCAGGCGGCTCCGGGAAGTCGATCTGGCCCGAGATGTGGGGCCACTGCGCGTGCCGCGAGCGCCCGTCGGGACACTGCAGGCGGATGTGCACGCGCTGCTCGGGATGGTGTACCGGCAGCTTCCGGCCCAGCTCGCCGACCGTGCCCTTCAGCTCCGAGTCGTGCTCGGAGTCTGTCAGCCGGACGCTACAGTCGGCTGGCCACGACGGGCTGAAGACGACCAGAACGGGGCGAGCACGCAGAGTGACGGAGACCGTGCGAGGCGGCTCCCCCGGGCTGACGACGACGTTCTTCTCGGTGTGCGTGTGGAAGAACTGGGACTTGATCTCGAGATCGTGGCTCCCGACGGGCAGCTTCAGCTTCTCGTTCGTCCACCCCACGCGGGTTCCCCGCAGGTACACCTCCGCGGAGAGGCCTCCCGCGGCCTGCACCACCACGAGGCCGGTCTCGGGCTCCGCACGAGGAGCTGCCTCGCCTTCGACCTCGGCTGCCTCGCGGACCTCGCTCGCCTCTCGGGGCCGTGCCTCACCGCGAGCGCGGAGGATCCGCGGCGACGCCGGACCGGCAGCCGCCGGCGGGGCGGGGGCTGGGAGCGCTCCCGCGGGCTCGGGAGGGATGTCCGCAGGCCCGTCCGAGCGTGCGTTGCGGCGAGTGGGCGAGGGCGCCGAGGGTAACGGTGACGGAGGCGGTCCGGCGGCTGGGCCGACCTGGCTCGGTGGCTCCTCCGCGACGACGGCCTGGGAGAGCGCGAGATCGGGCTCGCCAGGGGCTCTGGGAGCTTCGGCCGGAGCTCCGCCCGACGACAGCACCCACAGCGCCGCCAGCCCGAGGACGACGACGCCGAGCGCGATTCCGGCGACCAGCGCTCCGCGCCGCGGCGTGCCCCCCATCTGCCCATGCAGGCTCTGGACGAGCTGCATGACCTCGTCGTTGTCCTCGTCCATCGACAGGAGGCGGTTGAGCAGGCGCAGCGCCGCCAGGTGGTCGCCTTGCTCGAGAAGCCGCCGCCCCTCCTCGAGCAGGGCTCGCCGGAGATGGATTTCGAGCCGCTGGTCGTAGTCCTCGGGATCCGCGAGGTAGCGCGCGAGCGTCCACTCCGGATCGTCCACCCCGAGCTGGACCTCCTCGAGGCAGGCGGTGAGCGCCGCCTCGACGTCTCCCGCAGTGTTGAAGCGGTCCTCCCGCGACAGCGAGAGCAGCTGCTCGACGACGTCGGCCAGGGAGGCGGACATCGTGGGGGCGAGGTCGGAGACGCTGGGCCGGTTCCCCTCGATCACGTTCTTCAGGATGAGGCTCGGGTTGGACCCCGAGAACGGCAGATGCCCGGTGACCAGGTAGAACAGCACCGTTCCGAGCGAGAACAGATCGGAGCGCTGGTCGAGGTTCCCCTCGCGGGCCTGCTCGGGGCTCATGAAGGCCGGTGAGCCGACCAGCGCTCCGGTCATGGTGACCTGGGACTCGTCGAGGAACCTCGCGATTCCGAAGTCCATGAGCTTGATCGTGCCGTCGACCCGCATCATCACGTTGTCGGTCTTCAGATCCCGGTGGAGGATCCCCTCGCGATGGGCGAAGGCGAGCGCCCTCGCCACGCGGATGCCGATCTGGGCGACCACCTCGGAGGGAAGGCGCCCTGCGCGGTTCAGGAGCGCCGTGAGGGTCTCGCCCTCGACGAACTCCGTGACGATGTAGCACTCGCTCGCGTCTTGCCCGCTGTAGTCGAAGATCTCGAGGATGTTGTCGTGCCGGAGGCGCTCCACGGCCTTCGCCTCGCGCGCGAACCGCATGCGGTTTCGCGTGGATGACGACAGATGCGGGTGGAGGACCTTGATCGCCACATCGCGGTTCAAGGTGGAGTGCCGGCCGCGGTACACCGTGGCCATCCCCCCCTCTCCCACCTTCTGGAGGACCTCGTACTTATCGAGGGTGGTACCGATCAATCGACCACCAGGGCTTGCGAGCAGGCGCGGGCCATGTAACCCGTCACAGCACTCCTGCTCCGTTGGGCCCGACCAGCCCCCGGTCGTACAGGATGCCGAGGATCGTGGCCGCTGTCTCCTCCACCGCCTTGCCAGTGACATCGATCACGGGCCACTCGCGGTTCGCCCGGAACAGCCCGTCGGCGTACTCGAGCTCGGCGAGGATGTAGTCCATGTCGCAGTAGTTCATCTGCTGGGCGAGGCCCATCGCCGAGACGCGCGCCTCGCGGATGCTCTGAAGCGCCCCTGCGTCGATGGTGAGCGCGAAGACGCGCTGCTGGTCCACATCGAACAGCTGCCGGGGCGCCGGATGGTCGAGCACGATCGGGACGTTCCCGACCTTGTAGCCCTTGTGGGCGAGGTAGGTGGACAGCGGTGTCTTGCTCGTGCGGGACACGCCGACGAGCACGATGTCGGCCTTGTCGAGGGAGCGAGGTTCCTTGCCGTCGTCTGCCTTGACCGTGAACTCTACCGCCTCGATCCGCCGGAAGTAGGACTCGTCCGCCTGGTGCATGAGGCCGGGCACGCCCACGGGCTGCTGCTCGAGATAGGACGTGAGGAGGCCCAGCAGCCCTTCGATCAAGTCGAGATGGGCCACTCCGTGCTCAGCGGAGAGCTCGGCGGCGTACTCTCGCATCTCCTTGGCCACGAGGGTGGTGACCACGGCAGCGTTCTGTCGGTGCGCGACCCGGAACCAGCTCCGAAGCTGATCGCGGCGGGTGATGTGGGCATAGGTGCGTACGTGCACCAGGTGCCCCTTGAACTGCTGGAGCGCGGCACGCACCATCTTCTCGCCCGTCTCCCCGGTGCCGTCGGAGAGGACCAGGATCGGCTTCGGTAGTCTGGGCTTGCCCTCGTTCATCAGCGGCGCTCTATCCGGCAGTCGCCTCGTTGGCGCGCACGACAGTGGCCTCCAGCTCTCCCTTGCTACCTCGGACATACGATGGAACCAGGATTTGCGCACCTCGGGTGGAGAGAGCTCGCCGCCATCCTCCTCGCAGTCACGATCATCGCGGACTGGGCCGCGTGGCGGTACTGGCGCGCGGCCTCTTGACCGGCCGGGGCCTGGTCGCTCGACCAGGTTGTCGTTGGTACGGTCGTGAGTAGGGTAGGACGCTGGAGTAGGTAGGGCGCTGGAGTAGGTAGGGCGCTGGAGTAGGTAGGGCGCTGGGCTAGGGTAGGGCGCTAGACCCTGCTTCGCGTGCGACAATCACCCGTCCCGACGGGAGGAGCCAGATGGCTTTCGAGACCCCGGACACCGATACCGGCAACGCTGACGTCCCGGACATCCTGGACATTCCGGTGCTGGCCATTCGCAACACCGTGATCTTCCCGGTGCTGGCATTCCCGATCAACGTGGGCCGAACGAAGTCCGTGCGTGCGGTCGAGGAAGCGCTCGCCACCGAGGAGAAGTACCTCGGCATCTTCGCCCAGCGCGACCCGAAGACCGAGGATCCGGATCCCAGCGATCTCTACCAGGTGGGCACCGTCGTCAAGATCCTCAAGATGGTGAAGACGCCCGGCAACAAGCTGAACGTCATCATCCAGGGCCTCGCGCGGGCTCGCGTTCGCGACTGGCATGACGACGCCGATGGGCTGCGCGCAGAGCTCGAGACCTTCAAGCCCGAGGCGCCCGGACGCGACGCCGAGGGGCTGATGGACACCCTGCGGGAGCTCGCGCAGAAGATCATCGACCTGTCGCCACAGATCCCTGCCGAGGCGAGCTTCCTCGTCCGCTCCATCGACGAGCCCGGCGTCCTCGCCGACATCGTGGCGAGCAACCTCAACATCCCACCCGACGAGAAGCAGGACCTGCTCGAGATCTTCAACACCCACGAGCGCATGCAGAAGGTCATCGCGCTTCTGAACAAGGAGATCCAGGTCCTCGAGCTGTCGAACAAGATCCAGACCGAGGTCAAGGGCGAGATGGACAAGGCGCAGCGGGAGTACTTCCTCCGCGAGCAGCTGAAGGCCATCCAGAAGGAGCTCGGCGAGGTCGACGAGCGCCAGGAGGAGTTCGAGGAGCTCAAGCGATCGATCAAGCGCGCCAAGATGCCGCAGGAGGTCGAAGAGATCGCGTTCAAGGAGCTCAAGCGCATGAGCCGGATGAGCCCGGGCGCAGCCGAGTACACCGTCAGTCGCACGTACATCGACTGGCTTTGCGACCTGCCCTGGTCCCACAGCAGCAAGGACCGGCTCGACGTCAACGAAGCAGAGCGCATCCTCGACGAGGACCATTACGGTCTCGACAAGGTCAAGCAGCGCATCCTCGAGTTCCTCGCGGTCCGCAAGCTCAAGCAGGACATGAAGGGCCCGATCCTGTGCCTCGTCGGCCCGCCTGGCGTGGGCAAGACCTCCCTGGCGAAGTCGGTGGCCCGTGCGCTCGGGCGAAAGATGGTCCGGATCGCGCTCGGCGGCGTACGCGACGAGGCCGAGATCCGCGGACACCGGCGGACCTACATCGGCTCCATGCCGGGCAAGATCATCAAGGGCGTCAAGAAGGCCACGACCAACAACCCCGTGTTCGTGCTCGACGAGATCGACAAGCTCGGGGCGGACTACCGGGGCGACCCGAGCTCGGCGCTGCTCGAGGTGCTCGACCCCGAGCAGAACGACACCTTCACCGACCACTACCTGGACGTGAGCTTCGATCTGTCGAAGGTGCTGTTCATCGCGACCGCCAACGTGCCCGACACCATCCCGGGACCGCTGCGCGACCGGATGGAGATCATCCGGATCGCCGGGTACACGCACAACGAAAAGGAGCAGATCGCCAAGCGCTACCTGTGGCCCGAGTGCCTGGAGGACCACGGGCTGACCGACGAGATGGTGGTCCTGCCGCAGGAAACAATCGACAAGGTGATCGAGAGCTACACCCGCGAGGCCGGCGTCCGCTCGCTCAAGCGGGAGCTGGCGGCCATCTGCCGCTGGTCGGCGCGCGAGATCGCCAGCGAGAAGCGGCCCGAGGGCTTCGAGGTCACGCCCGAGCTCCTCGAGGAGATCCGCGGGCCCATCCACTTCTGGAAGGAGGTGGCCGAGCGCACCGCCGTCGCCGGCGTAGCCACAGGCCTCGCGTGGACGAGCGCGGGAGGCGAGATCCTGTTCATCGAAGCCACGAAGATGCGCGGCAAGGGTGGCCTCACCCTCACGGGCTCGCTCGGCGACGTCATGAAGGAGTCCGTGAAGGTGGCGCAGAGCTTCATCCGCTCCAGCGCCGACGACGTCGGGATCGACGACCGTGACTTCGACGACCTCGATCTCCACCTGCACGTGCCGTCCGGTGCGATCCCGAAGGACGGGCCGTCCGCGGGGGTCACCATGATCACCGCGATCGCGAGTCTGCTCACCGGCCTGAAGGTCGACCCGACCATCGCGATGACAGGCGAGATCACGCTGCGGGGGGCGATCCTCCCCGTGGGCGGGGTCAAGGAGAAGGTGCTCGCCGCCCACCGAGCGGGTATCCGAACCGTCATCCTGCCCGACAAGGTCAAGAAGGACCTCGTCGAGGTGCCCGACGAGATCAAGGAGGCGCTCGAGTTCCGCTTCGTGAGCCGCATGGAGGAGGTCCTCGAGCTGGCCCTGGGAGCCGACAACCTCGCCGAGGTGCGCCGACGCATGGCGCTGCGCAAGCAGCAGACGGCCGCCGAGGAGTCCGACCCCGCGTCGGCGCCGGTCGCCTAGCCTAGCGCGCCCGCGCCAGGTCGTTAGTGGCGACGGATGCAGACAAGACCCTTTCGGCGCGTCCTCGTCGCGAACCGCGGCGAGATCGCCGCCCGCGTGATCCGTGCCTGCCACGAGGCAGGGCTCGAGGCCGTCGCGGTCTACTCCGAGGCAGACGCTGACGCGCTTCATGTGCGCATGGCCGACGCCGCCTACGCGATCGGGCCCGCCCCGAGCTCCGAGTCCTACCTCCGGCAGGACCGGGTGCTGGGCGTAGCTCGCCAAGCACGTTGCGACGCCGTCCACCCCGGGTACGGCTTCCTCTCCGAGAACGCCGGGTTCGCCGAGGCGGCAGAGGCGGCGGGGCTCGTCTGGATCGGGCCTCCGGGCTCGGCCATCGCCGCGATGGGCAGCAAGACGGCCGCCCGGAAGCTCATGCGCGACGCTGGCGTGCCCGTGGTCCCGGGTACCGTAGACCCCGTGGCGACTCCCGAGGAGGCCCTGCAGATCGCGGCCGAGGTCGGCTACCCGGTCATGCTGAAGGCGGCAGCGGGCGGTGGGGGCAAGGGCATGCGGGCGGTCCACGACCCCCACGACCTCGCGAACGCCCTCACCTCCGCGCAGTCCGAGGCCACCAAGAGCTTCGGCGACGGAGCCGTGTACATCGAGAAGCTGGTGGTGCGACCCCGCCACGTCGAGATTCAGGTCCTCGCCGACGCGCATGGCAACGTCCTGCACCTGCTAGAGCGCGACTGCTCGATCCAGCGTCGCCACCAGAAGGTCGTGGAAGAGACGCCGTGCCCGGTGCTGCCGCAGGCCACCCGGCATCGCATGTGCCAGGCGGCGGTCGACGCGGCAAAGGCCGTGGACTACGTCGGGGCGGGCACCGTGGAGTTCCTCTACGACCAAGCGGCCGACGACTTCTACTTCCTCGAGATGAACACCCGCCTGCAGGTCGAGCACCCCATCACCGAGCTCGTCACGGGCATCGACCTCGTCCGGGCCCAGCTGCGGGTCGCGGCGGGGGAGCCGCTCGGGTTCGACCAGGCCTCCGTGGCATCGCGGGGCCACGCCATCGAGTGCAGGATCTACGCCGAGGACGCGTCAGCCAACTTCCGTCCGAGCCCCGGGCCCCTCACCGGCTACCGTGAGCCGACCGGCGCGTGGGTCAGGGTCGACAGCGGCGTCGTGGAAGGGGTCGACGTCCCCATCCACTACGACCCGATGATCGCCAAGCTCTCCGTGTGGGGCACCGACCGTAACGACGCGATCGAGCGATGCCGGAGGGCGCTGCGCGACTACCACATCGTCGGAGTCCCCACCTCGATCCCGTTCTTCCAGGCCGTGTTCCGCGACGAGGCCTTCCTGCGGGGGACCTACGACACCGGCTTCATCACGCCCGAGTGGCTCGATGCCAACCTGTCCGAGGCCGGCGGCGCCGCTCCCGACGCACTCGAGGACCTCCTGATCGCCGCGGCAGTCGCCCGCTTCGAGGCCGACGTACAGCGAAAGCCGCAGGCCGGAGCCCAGAGCGGGGTGTCGGCGTGGAAGCGGCCGCACCAGTGGCGGCGCATGCAGGGGGTGTGGCGATGACCTACAGCGTCGAGATCGCTGGCCGCAGCGCCTCCATCGAGGTCGACCGGCACCCCGAGGGCGGGTGGTGGGTAGCCGTCGACGGCGGGGAGCGGGTGCACGTGCAAGGGCACCCATTGGGCGCAGCCGAGTGGTTCGTGTCTCGCGGGGACCGCGGCCGGCGCGTGGCCGTCGCGGTGCAAGGCGACCACGTCGTCGCGCAGCTGCCGGATGGGACCGGCGCGCGCGGCACGGTGATCGATCCTCGGGAGGAGGTCCTCGCCGCACTCACCGGCGGGGGATCCGGAGCGGTCAGCACCCCCATGCCGGGCGCTGTCGTCCGCGTGCTCGTCGAAGCCGGCTCGGAGGTCGCTGAGGGCGACGTGCTTGTGGTGATCGAGGCGATGAAGATGGAGAACGAGTTCAAGGCGCCCCGCCACGGCCTCGTCCAGACCGTCCACGTGCAAGCCGGGACCTCGGTCGAGGCCGGGGCGCTGCTCGTCACCCTCGCGGAGCCGTCGTGACGCAGGACGACCTCGACCGCTGGCGCCAGACCGTGCGCGCCAAGGCGCTGTCCCGGTTCCCGGAGCGAGAGCGGCTCGAGCGCTCCGGAGGGAGCCCCATCGCGGACCTCTACACGCCGCGGGACCTGGGAGATCCGTCGAGGATCGGCTTCCCCGGGGAGTACCCGTACACCCGAGGGGTCCAGCCCACCATGTACCGGGCCGCCTACTGGACCATGCGGCAATATGCTGGGTTCGGGACCGCCGCCGAGTCCAACGAGCGCTATCGGTACCTCCTGTCGCAGGGCACCACGGGCCTGTCGGTCGCCTTCGATCTGCCGACCCAGATGGGCTTCGACTCCGACGACGAGATGGCGCTCGGAGAGGTCGGGCGGGTCGGGGTGGCCATCGACAGCGTCGAGGACATGCGCGTGCTCCTCGATGGGCTGCCGCTGGACCGCATCAGCACGTCGATGACCATCAACGCCACCGCCTCCACACTGCTCGCGCTGTACGTGGCGGTCGCGAAGGAGCGTGGGGTAGACCCGGGAGCGCTTCGGGGCACCGTGCAGAACGACGTGCTCAAGGAGTACATCGCCCGCGGCACCTACATCTACCCGCCGC
>CAYMSU010000031.1:0-22433 GCA_964393165.1 uncultured Enterobacteriaceae bacterium | reverse complement strand
GCCCCCTCGGGCGCGGCCTCGGCGATGACCGCCGCGCCGTCGGCGGGAGCCTCCGGGACCGCCGCGTCGGGCGCCGGCAGCGGCTCGGGCGCGGGCTCAGCCGTGGGCTTCGGTGCAGGTGCCACCTCGACCGTGGGGTCGACCGTGGGCTCGGGCAGCGGCGGAGGCGCGGGCCGGGGCAGCCGCCGAAGGCCCGGCAGCTGCACGAGGAGCTGACCGCCCGCGGCGAGCTCCACGTCCTGGGACCACGGGGCGTACCCGGGCTTCTCCACCCGCAGGTGCACGGCGCCCGCCGCGAACTCCCGCTCCACGACGTCGAGCCGGCCCACGAGCTCACCGTTGGCGAGCAGCGTGGCCCCGCGGGGCCCCCGCACGCTCAGGAGGGCGGGCGCGGGCCCCTCGGCCTCGTCGTTCAGATCGAGCGCCTCCGCGTCCGTCGGGTCCTTCGCGAGGAGCTGGCTCGCCAGGTCCCGGGCGAGCTCCCGGTCGCCCTTCTCCAGCGCCCCCCGCCCCCGCTCGAGCGCGATCTGCCGCTGCACCTTGGCGTCGAGCGCGTGCAGCCGGAGGGTCAGCCGAGGATCGACGATCGAGAGCTGCTTGGCATCGTCGATGAGCGCCGACGCCCGCGAGGGTTCCTGGGCCAGCCAGGCCACCTCGGCCTGGTCGAGGAGCATGGTGGCCGTGGCCTCGGACCGGGCGAGCGACGACGACGCGCTCATGCCCGAGGTGAGCTGGAGGATCAGCACGATCAGCGCGAGCACCGCGAGCGCCTTCGCGGTCAGCACGGGGGTGAGCGAGCGCAGCCCGTCGGTCCAGGACAGGGCGGCGGGGCGGGCGGGCTCCCCGTCGGCCAGAGAGGTGGGGCTGTACGGCTGCGCGCCCCGGGGGAACAGCTCGTTGACCCACACCGCCACTGGCGCCTGGCCGGTGGCCTCACGGGTGGCCTGACACACCGCGTCGAGCCCCTCTGCGAGCTCCTCGGCGGTGCGGGGCCGCTCGGCGGGGTCGCGCCGCAGCGCCCACATCACGAGCTGCTCGAGGGGCCTGGGGTAGTCGGGC
Source organism: uncultured Enterobacteriaceae bacterium (assembly GCA_964393165.1). GTDB lineage: Bacteria > Myxococcota_A > UBA796 > UBA796 > DRPG01. The sequence continues at coordinate 21,374 of CAYMSU010000031.1, read as the reverse complement.
AGGACCGTGGAGGGCCTGCGCGCCCGCGCGTCGAGCAGCTCCTCGGGGGCGCTCACGTCGAAGGGGAACACGCCCGTGGTGGCGCGGTACAGGCTCACGCCCAGGCTGTAGACGTCTGCCCGGTGGTCGACCGGCGCACCCTCCAGGATCTCGGGCGCGACGTACTGAACGTCGGGGCGGGAGACGCCCTGCGAGAGCCGGAACCGGGCCTTGGCCGCGGCGACGTCGAAGTCGAGCAGCTTGGGGACGCCGTCGGAAGTGACGAGCACGTTGTGCAGGCTCACGTCGCCGTGGAGCAGCGCCGGACCGCCCTGGGGCAGCTCGCCCCGGCCCCCCGTGTGGGCGTGATGCAGCGCGCGGGCCACGCGGGCGAGCAGCCAGCACACGTGCCAGGGGTTCTGCATGCCGCGCCGCTCGGCCTGCTCCACGAGGTGGAACAGCGACGGCCCCTCCACGTACTCCATGACGATGAAGGCGTGGCCGTCCACCTCGAGCACGTCTTCCGTCTGCACGATGTGCGCGTGGGCGAGCCCGACCGAGCGAAGCGCCTCGTCGAGCACCGCCTGGAGCTGCTCGGGAGACGCCGTGTGGTGCGGGTGCACGAGTTTCGCCGCAACGGTCTGTCCAAACCGACCACTCTGCGTGCGCTCGCACAGGAACACCGTCGCCATGTCGTCGACGGCCAGCTGGCTGATGATGCGGGTATCGACGAGCTTCGCGCCGAAGTCGACCATTCTGTGCGCCCGGGGATGAGCCCGCGCGTTCCGTCGGCGGGTAGGCGACCATACTTCCCCATCCTGGTCACAATCAACCGCCCACGCGCAGACCGCGCCGGCATGGCCCGCCCACCCGCAGGCCCCGTTCGGGGTACCCTCGCGCGCATGATCTCACGTGGGGCCTCCGGGCCACTGCTGGTCCTCTTCTTCGTCTCGGGCGCGACCTCGCTCGTCTACCAGACCATCTGGGCCCGCGAGCTCCACCTCGTGCTCGGCACGTCGACGTTCGCCATCTCGACGGTCCTCGGCGCATTCATGGCCGGCCTGGGGCTCGGGGGCGGGCTCGCCGCCCGGCGGGCGGACCACGTCGCCTCGCCGCTCCGCGTCTACGGGGTCCTGGAGCTGCTCATCGGGCTGTACGCGCTCGTGCTCCCCGCGCTCGTCGAGCACCTCGCGACCCCCGCCTACCTCGCGCTGCACCAGGGGACCGACCCGAGCCCGCTGGTCACCGGGGCCACCCAGGGCCTCCTCGCGGGCGTGCTGCTGCTGCCCCCCACCGCGGCCATGGGGGCCACCCTGCCGCTGCTCGCGCGGGTCGCGGTGGACCGCATGGGCGCGTCTGGAGACCGGATCGGCCTGCTCTACGGGGTCAACACCGCGGGAGCGGTGGCCGGAACCGCGCTGGCGGGGCTGTGGCTGCTCCCCACGCTCGGGCTCACCGCCACGACCGTCGCGACGGCCGGCGCCAACGTGGTCGTGGGCATCGTCGCGGTAGCCCTGGGGAGCCCGCGGGCGGCGCCCCCGCCGGTCGACGACCTCGACCGGGACCTCATCGGCGGCGCGGTGGCACCGGATCGCGGCGCGATCCTGGCCATCGGCCTCGCAGGGCTCGCCTCGCTCGCCTGCGAGGTGGCGTGGACCCGCCTCGTCGCCCTCGTGCTGGGGGGCACCACCTACGCGTTCACCGCGATGCTGCTCGCCGTGCTCCTCGGGATCGCGCTCGGGGGCCGCTGGGGCGGCACCCTCGCCGACGTCGCGTTCCGCCGCGGGGGCACGGGGGCCACGCTGCGCGGCCTCGCGGTCGTCCAGGCGCTCGTGGGGGTCACCTGCTGGGGGCTCACGTTCCTCTGGCCAGAGTTCCCGTACTGGTTCGTGTGGCTGTACGACGCGGTCTCCGGCAGCGGCTGGGCCCTCGCCGGGTTCGCCGCGTCGTTCACCGTGTGCGTGCTCGCCCTGCTCGTGCCCGCCGTGCTGTGGGGGATCGCGTTCCCCCTCGCGGTCCGCGCCGCGGCGGGAGACCACCCTGCGATCGGCCGCCCGGTGGCCGAGGCCTACGCCGCCAACACCGTGGGCGGCGTGCTCGGCGCGGTGGTCGCGGGCTTCGTGCTGCTCCCCGCGCTGTCCTTGCGGACCACGGTCGGGCTCGCGGCGGCCGTCAACGCCCTCGCGGCCGCGGTCGCCTGGTGGCGCGGCGGCCGGCGCTCCCTCGCCGCGCTCGCGGTAGGCCTGTCGGGGATTCCCGTGGTGGTGCAGGCCCCGTGGGACCCGATGTGGATGAGCGGCGGCCTGCACCACTACGTGAGCCACTTCACGCAGCACGACCGGGAGTCCATCCACTGGTTCGCGACCGGGAACCAGGAGCTGCTGTTCTACGACGAGGGCCTGTCGACCGTGGTGACGGTGGGCCGCAACGAGAAGACCGGCAACGTGTGGCTCGCCAACAACGGCAAGGTCGACGCCTCGTCCTCGGGCGACATGCCCACCCAGATCCTGTGCGCCCTGCTGTCCGCCCAGTTCCTCGACGACGTGGAGGAGGGGCTCGTGATCGGGCTCGCGAGCGGGGTCACGGCGGGTGCGGCGGCCCAGGTGCCTGGCCTGCGCGAGCTCGAGGTGGTCGAGCTCGAGCCGGCGATCTTCGAGGCCGCCCGCTACTTCGAGCACGTCAACTTCGGGGTCCTCGACGACCCGACGGTCCGCCTCGTCGCCAACGACGGGCGCAATCACGTGCTCCGCGCGCCCCCGGGGCGGTGGCAGTGGGTCGTGAGCGAGCCCCCGAACCCCTACCTGACGGGGGTGGCGAACCTGTTCACGCAGGAGTTCTGGCAGGTGGGGCGGGAGCGCCTGGCCCCGGGCGGGGTGTGGTCGCAGTGGGTGCAGCTGTACGGCATGGGCGAGGCGGACGTACGCGCGCTGTTCCGCACGTTCGCGCTGCAGTATCCGCACCTGGCAGTCTATGCCGGGCTAGAAGCCTACGATGGCCCGCAGCCCGACATCATCCTCGTGGGCAGCGAGCGCCCGCTGGCCCCGACCTGGTCGCGGGCGGAGCGCCTGCTCGCCGCGCCCGGGGTGCGGGAGGCCCTGGCCCGCGTGGGGGTCACGCACCCCGCGCAGCTCGTGGGCATGCACGCCTTCGACCGCGACGGGCTGCTCGCGTTCGCCGGCGACGGACCGCTGGTGACCGACGACAACATGCGCGTGGAGTACAGCGCTCCGCTGTACCTGCACCGCGACACCCAGGTGCCCAACTGGGAGGCGCTGCGCGACGCCGCGGGGATCCCCTGGGCGCACCTGCCCGACGATCCCCGCAAGCTCGACGCTCTCGCGGACGTGTACGAGGCCCACGGCTCGCCGCGCCGCGCCGCGGAGCTTCGCGCGCACCTGCGCACGCTTGAGGCGTATAATTTCGGACCCGAAGGAGAATCGCCATGAGGATCATTGCCCTCGCCGTGCTCGCGGCATGCACCGGCTCGGAGCCCGACGACGCGCCCGTGGGTAGCGGAGACACCGGCGGCGAACCGACCGGCCCGGTCACGTGTGCGTCGTCCCGGATCTCCCGCGCCAACTGCGTGGAGGTGGAGGGAGGGGATGCCCAGGGCCTGCTCGATGCGGCCAACACCATCGACGACGACACCGCGATCGTGCTCGGCGATGGTACGTTCGCGCTCGACAACCAGGTCACGCTGCGGATCGACCAGCTCACGCTGATCGGCCAGGGCATGGATCTCACCACCCTCGACTTCAGCGGCGTGGCCGCGCAGGCCAACGGCGTCGACATCATCGGAAACGACGTGCACGTCGAGGGCTTCACGGTGATCGACGCGGTGAAGGACGGCATCCGGATCGAGGAGTCCGATGGCGTCGTCATCCGCGGTGTGCGCGCCACCTGGACGAACGAGGGCCTGTCCACCAACGGCGCCTACGGCATCTACCCCGTGCGGGTGAGCCGCGTGCTGCTCGAGGACAGCGAGGCCTACAACTCGTCCGACGCCGGCATCTACGTGGGCCAGTGCCAGCACGCGATCGTGCGGAACAACGTCGCCAAGGGCAACGTCGCGGGCATCGAGATCGAGAACACCCAGTTCGCCGACGTCTACGGCAACCTCGCCGAGGACAACACCGGCGGGCTGGTCATCTTCGACCTCCCGGGCAATCCCGTGGTCGGGCGCGACATCCGGATCCACGACAACCGGATCATCAACAACAACCGCGAGAACTTCGCGAGCGGCGGCACCGTGGCCCTGATCCCGGTCGGCACGGGCACGTTCGCCCTGGCGAGCCGGCGCGTCGAGATCCACGACAACGTGTACCGCAACAACAACACCGGTGACGTCGCCCTGCTCTCCGGGCTGATCCTCGAGGGCGAGTCCTCGTGGTTCCTGAAGGAGGACGAGCTCGTCGGCGACGTCGAGGGGCTGGAGCTGGCGAAGGGCAAGGACGGCGTCGCGAACTACCGCAGCTACGACATCTACGTGCACGACAACTCGCACTCGGGCTCGGGCGACGACATCGACTTCGACCCGTTCGACCCCGTCAAGGAGTTCGGGACCCTGATCTGGGCGCTCTACTCGGGGGGTCGCGAGGTCGCCGACAACCTGCTCTACGACTCGATCGGGGAGTCGTCCTTCAGCCCGACCGACGCGAGCAAGCACAGCAACGACAACCGGATCTGCGCGGGCAAGGGCATCAGCCTGGGGATCTTCGACGCCGAGGCGGTCGACGAGGCGGTCGCGAACGGGTCCCCGCCGGAGGCGAAGTGGGACGATCTGTTCCTGTTCACCGCCGAGGATACGGTGGCGCCCTACGACTGCAAGGGCCCTGAGATCCTGGCCCCCGTGGGAGTGCTGTGACCTCGAGAAGCGCTCGTCTGCTGGCTCCGCTCGTCCTCGCCGCGGTCGCCTGTACCGACCCCGGGACTGGCGATGCGGATGGAACGACCGGGAGCACCGGGAGCACCGGGGGCTCGACCGGCGACTCCGGTCTCGTCGAGGGCCCCGATCCCGACGCGCTGTCCACCCTCGGCCTGCTGTCGTGGGACGGGCAGGCCTTCACCTACGCGGAGGGCGTGCAGCCCTACACGCTCGCGACCCCCCTGTTCAGCGACTACGCCGTCAAGGAGCGTGCGATCGCGCTGCCCGAGGGCACGTCGGCGACCTACACGGGGCCTGGGGTGCTCGACTTTCCGGTCGGCACGGTCATCGTGAAGTCCTTCCTGTTCCCCGCGGATCTGCGGGCGCCCACCGAGGACCTGCAGCTGATCGAGACGCGGGTCCTCACCCGGGAGGAGGACGGCTGGGACAACCAGCCCTACCGCTGGAACGAAGACGAGACCGAGGCGTTTCGGGCGCCGAGCGGTGCGGTCGTCCCGATCTCGGCGACCGGCCTCGACGGAGGCCCCCTCGAGTTCTCGTACCTGGTGCCGCAGCGCAACCAGTGCGTGGACTGCCACGAGCGCTCGGACGCCGGCGAGCGCTCGACCACTCCGATCGGGCCCACCGCCCGCAACCTCCACGTGGGAGACCAGCTCGGGCGCCTGGTCGAGGCCGGCGTCATCACGGGCCTGCCAGCCCTTGCCGAGATCGACGCCGCGTTCGACGCGCAGACCCTCGAGGGGGTCGACCCCGCGAGCCTCGACGATGCCACCCTCACCCATGCGGCGCGCGACTATCTCGACGTGAACTGCGCCCACTGCCACAACCCGGCGGGCACCGAGGGCATCAGCTCCCAGCTGTTCCTCGAGTGGAGCAACGACGACGCGTTCCACTACGGCGTGTGCAAGAAGCCGGGGAGCGCGGGCCGGGGCAACGGCGGGCTCACCTACGACATCGTGCCGGGTGAGCCCGAGCAGTCGATCCTGTGGTACCGCATGCAGACCGACGTGATCGGGGAGATGATGCCCGATCTCGGCCGCTCCATGGTCCACGAGCACGGGGTCGAGCTCGTCGCAGAGTGGATCCGGCGCCTTCCGGGGACCTGCGAGGAGGAAGCGTAGCGCTCGCTGGAGCGAGCGCGCTCAGAGGACCGCGCCCTCCGCGAGGCTCCGCCACTCGTCGAGCTTGGCGGCGGGGATTCCCATCGCGGCCAGGGTCGACGCGTCGAGCTCGTCGCTCGGCCCTTCGTCGAGCTCGTCGAGGAGCTGGTTCGCCACGTAGAGCGCCGCCGCCGCGGTGCGCCGACGCCCGCGCGGCGGCTCGTGGTGGCCTCGCACGGCGTCCACGATCGAGTCGGGCAGCCCCCAGAGCTCCATCACCGCGGCGCCCACGACCGCGTGGGTGGTGCCGAGGATCGCCTGCTCCGCCCGGTAGGGCGTGATCTCGTGCTGCGCGGCGTAGCGCAGCACCTCGGCGTACCGCTCGGGCGCGCGCGTGGCGAGCACCAGCACCCCCAGGTCGTGCACGACGCCCGCCATGAACGCGACCTCGGCGTCTCCCGGGCAGATCTGGCGTGCGATCCTCACCGCGATCTCGGCCACCCGGAAGCTGTGGGCGGACACGCCCGAGGCCGTCAGCGGCGGGGGCATCTGGCCGGCGAAGCCGCGGTACACCTCCACGCTGAGGACCAACGCGCGCACCTTCTGCAGCCCGAGCCACGCCACCGCGCCTTCGAGGGTGCGGACGTGAGGGGGCAGCCCGAGGAAGGCGCTGCTCGCGAGCTGGAGCACCCGGGCGGAGACCGCAGTGTCGTGCGCGACGATGCGCGTGAGGTCCTCGGTGGTCGTGTGCGTGTTGCGCGCGGCCTCCTCGAGGCGGAGGAACACCGACGGCGCCGGGGGCAGGCGATTGTCGCCGGCGATGAGGGCCCACAGCGTGCGGTCGGCAATGGGCGCCGCCGCCTGGAGTGCCGACTCCACTGCGCGGACGAGCGCGCGGGGCTCGGCTCCCTTCGTGAACGCCTGGTGGGCGACGTCGGCGCTCTCCGCGGCGCGCTCCTCGGGCAGCGCGGCGGAGTACAGCACGCGCACGGTCCTCGGGTAGCGCTGGGCGATCTCGCCGAGCAGCGCGATGCCGTCGACGTCGCCGAGCCCAAGATCGGAGACGCACACGTCCGCGGGGTGGAGCGCGAGCTGCTCCAGCGCCCGCTCGGCGCTCGTGGCCACCCGGACGCGCCAGTGCGGCCGCTCCATGGACAGGTACCGCGCAAGGCCGCGGAGCACGAGCTCCTCGTCGTCGACGAGCAGCACTTCAGGAGCCGAGGTCGCATGTGCCATGGCGACGCTATCGGCGGGGCGCGCCCAACCTTTAGCCCGATGCGCGCGCTTCGCGGGGCCAGGCCTCGTCGAGCGTGATCGTGGCGATCGGGGCCACCGGCCCGACCAGACGCAGCGTGAGATCGTCGCGCACGGTGACCGTGAGCTCGCCGCCGGGCATCACCACCGTGAGGGGCCCGCCGCTCGCGTGCAGTCCCCGCCGCACCGCCTCGACGGCGACCGCGCACGCGCTGGAGCCCGACGCGCGCGTCTCCCCGGCGCCTCGCTCCCAGATCCGCGCCTCGACCGTGCCCGGCGCGACGAGCTTGGCGAACTGCACGTTGGTGCGGTGCGGGAAGCGCGCCACGTCGCGCTCCAGCGCCGCCCCCCAGGCCCGCCACGGAAGCGCATCCAGATCTTCGTGCGGATCCCGCCAGACGACCGCGTGCGGGTTGCCGACGTCGATCGGGGTGACCGCGAGCGGGTGCCCCTCGACGACGAGGGTGGTGGCATGACCGACCGTGGCCTGGCCCATCTCCACGTCGACGACCGGACCGCGGACCTCGCAGCCCACGACAGCGAAGCCGGTGTCGACCGTGAAGGCAGGGCCCGCGCCACGCCGCGCCCGCCAGTAGGCGTAGATCCGCAGCCCGTTCCCCGACTTCTCCGCGATCGATCCGTCGGGGTTCCAGATCCGGACCCCGAAGGTGGCCCGGGCCGACGGCCGGGGCTCGAGGAGGCCATCGCCGCCGACGCCTTCGTGCCGATCGCACAGCCGGCGGACGACCGCGGCGGTGAGCGCGGGCTCCTCTGCGCCTTCCCACACCAGGTAGTCGTTGCCCAGGCCGTGGGCCTTGAACAGCCTCACCAGCTGAACCAGCTCCTGCGCCGCCGGTAGGGCGCGAGCATCTCCTGCGCCTCGGCGTGGTCGGGCTCGAGCGCGAGGGTGTGCTCGAGCCACTTCACCATGTAGTTGGTGTCCTGGTTGACCGCGGCGATCCGCGCGCGCAGCCAGGCGAGCGCCACGTGGTGCTCCTGCCGTTCCTGGGCCAGCGAGCAGGCGGCGAGCGCCTCCGCATACTGACCGCCGGCGTAGTACCGCTCGCCGATCTCGGAGAGCACCGCGATCGCCCGGCCCTCGGTGCCCGCGTCAGCGAGCGCCTTGCCGGCCGCCCGCAGAGCCCCCGGGCGCTCGTCGAGCATGACGTTGAGCTCGGCGTAGTCGGCCCACCACACCGTGTTGCCCGGCTGAAGCGAGAGCCCCCGCTCGAGCGCGGTCATCGCTCCGCGGAGGTTGCCGACCCCGGCCTCGAGCTGGGCGATGACCTCGAAGACGAGCGGCGGGCATCCTTCGTTGTCCGACCACTCGTAGGCCTCGTCGAGCGCGCGGTCGAACTCGTTCATCGCCTCGAGCACGGCGAGCCGCTGCACCTCCCCCATCACCGGATCGCCGCCCCACCGTGTCTGCGCCGTGGCGAGCTTGAGCGCGAGGACGTAGCGGCCCGCCTCGACCAGCGCCTCGGACGCCTGCAGGTAGTCCTGCGAGGGATGGAGGGCGGCCAGCTTGTCGTGGAGCTCCTTGTCCTCGACCGCGCTCAGCCCACAGTGCGCGCACCGCACCATGTGCGGCTCGGGCTCGGTAATCCCCGCCGCGGCGGCCTCGGGCGTGAGCTGCAGATCGCCCCCGCAGTTGACGCACCGGTCGTGGTAAGGGAAGCGGAGGTTGACCGCGTACTTCTCGGTTCGGTGAACGTGCCCGCACGACGCACAGAAGTAGACATCCGCGTACTGGTCATCGACCACGCGGGGGGTCCACTGCAGGTCCATGACGGCGCAACACTGGATCAGTGACATCGACGTCCCGGGGGGGCACCTGCATTGTAGCCACCTCCGGTCACCGCGCCCGCAAACAGCGCCCTCACGCCGTGGAGGGCAGGCCCGTCGGCGGCTTCAGGCGGTCCGGGAGCATGCCCCCGACCGCGCGATGGGCGGCAGCCAGCACCTCTCGCGCAGTGCCATCGACCCCTACCTGGAGGGCAGGGCCGAACTGGACCGTGACCCTGCCGGGGATCAGCGAGGCGGACGACACCGGCATGATCGCCTCGGTGCCGCTGAGCGCGGTGGGCACCACCCGCAGGTCCTCGACCGCGGACAGCCAGCGGTGCACGCCACGGAGGAACGGCTGCAGGCGACCGTCGCGACTGCGCGAGCCCTCGGGGAAGATCAGCACGAGGTGGCCCTCCGCGAGCGCCCCCGCCGCCGCCCGGAGGCCGGCGAAGGCGCGCTTGGCGAGCTCGCGTGGGGTCAGCTGAGCGGTGTGGCCGAGGGAGGTCGACTGCGGGACGGGCAGTGTGGTCAGGCACCCTGCCGCGAACCGACGGAACAGATCCTGGTAGACCTTCGGCCCCGCGGCGGCGACCACGCGGTCAGCGAGCAAGGCGTGGTCCTTCGCGAGGGCCGCGTCGATCGCATTCGCGTCGAAATACGAGAGGTGGTTGCACACCAGCAGGGTGGGCCCGGAGGCCGCCGCCTGCAGGTGGGCCTCTCCGTCGACCCGGTGGGACACCAGCACGTCTTCGCACCACTCGCGGGACAGCCGGCGGCAGGCCGGGTGAGCCGGGTACACCCGGTGCTCCTCGCCGACCTCCCCGAGGTGACTCACGACGCCCCGGCAAGTCTCGTCGGACCAGTCCGCCAGGAGCTCCCTCATGCGGGTGGCGTTCTTTTCCGCGCGCCCCTCGTCGGCGATGAACCGCGACAGCCAGCCCGGGATGGTCGCTCGGATGACGTCGGGCTCGAGCTCGCGGAGGGCCGAGAGGTCCACCCGCGCCTACATCGCGCCGGCGGGAAGCTCGCCCACCCCGTTGACCTCGACGAGGCTGCGGAACCCGGGCAGCTCGGCCTCGAACAGGCGCTCGATGCCTTGCCGCATGGTGACGGTGGCGGACGGGCACGACGAGCACGCCCCGACCAGCTCCACGAACACGTCGCCCTCGGGATCGACACGCACGAGCGTGATGTCGCCCCCATCGGACTGCAGCGCCGGTCGCACCATGTCTTCGAGCAGCTCCTCGACGACCTCGCGCGTGAGGCCGGTCGCTTCGCCCGCGGGTGCAGGCGATCTGGGAGGCTCGGACACGGCGGCGGCCACCGCGGCGGCCGGCCGACCCGCTGGCGAAGCAGAAACCGGGCTCGGTGGGGTGGTCGCTTCCGGGACTGGCGTGGGTGCCGGCGCCGGCTCCGGGGCGGGCTCCCGGGCGGCCTCCGGCAGGACGCCGAGGGCCTCGAGGCCCTGCTTGACCCGGCGCTTGAGGCCGCCTCGGATGCGGCGGGCGATGGAACGGGCGAACGTCATGAGCTCCTCGCTACGCGCGCAGCCGAGCCTATCCCACGGCCGCGGGTGCCGCGAGCCGTATCGACGTCGCCGGTCGGCTGCCCGCATGGCGCTCACCCGGCTACGCTGCTGGTCTCACCCCCTGTAGGGGAACCTGTGAAGCCGACCATCCACGTCGTCAGCGCCGAGATCCAGCAGGAGGGCCGGTACCTGATCTCCCAGCGGCTCCCCACTGCGGTGCTCCCGCTCCTCTGGGAGTTCCCGGGAGGCCGCGTGCGCGAGGGCGAGGGCGACGAGCAGGCCCTGGTCCGCGCCGTCGAGCACCGCCTGGGGATCCGGGTGGCCCCTCGGCAGCGGGTCCTCGAGGTGGCCCACGAGTACGACGCCTACGACGTCGTCCTGCGCGTCTACCGGTGCGACGTGGCGGAGGGCGAGCCGCGCGCGCGGGCCGTGCACGCGCTCGCGTGGGTCACCGTCGAGGAGCTCGGGGAGTACTCGTTTCCGGGGGCCGATCAGCAGACGATCGAGCTCCTGCTCCAGGAGCTCGAGTGAGGAAGCGCAGGGCGCCGCCGGGCGTGGGCCCCTCCACCCATGCTTGCCAGGTGGGCAGCCCACGCACGCGCACGCGCACGGGCTCGAGCAGGAGCCGGCGGGCCTCGAAGTCGTAGCTCTGCCGCAGCGCCCCCAGCACGTCGAGCCCGAGGAGACCGACCGGCCCGAACCACCCGCGCCGCGGCCGACGCACCAGTGCGGTGGGCCGCACCGGGACGGGGCCGAGCTGCAGCCGCGCGGGAGCGTAGTAGGCCACCGTGCGCCGCGCCGCGCCGCCCTCCCCCGTGCCGCGGACCGTGACCGTGCGCTCGGCCTCGACCGTCAGCCCGAGGCGCTCCCCGGCGATCGAGGTGGTCGCCGCTCCCGTGTCGACAACCGGCCAGCGGGTGCGCCCGCCGTGCGACAGCGCCACCCGCACACGGTCGTGCCCGGACGCCTTTCGGAGGCGGGCCAGCCCCTCCCCGGCCAGCGGCTCCGCCCGCGCCGGGTCGTCGACGCGGAGGACGCCCTCGGCGGGATCGAGCACGAGGCGGAACCGCGACCACACGTCCATCCCGAGCACGCCGGCGATGGGCACCTCCGGTGGATCGCCGAGAGAGCTCGTCGTCCCCAGGTCGCGAACGTGGCAGACGAGGCCCTCGACGGCATGCCCCCCGACCTGCAGCGGGGGCAGCGACGCCTTCTGGGCGCGCACCTTCCCGAGGACCCCACGGATCCGCACCCGCCCACGGGGCTCGAGGCCGAGGTCGACGACCAGATCGTCGTCGCAGGTCGTGCGGGCGTAGCCGGTGTCGACGAACCACAGCGCGGGGCCGGCGGGGCCCTCCATGGGCACGTACCACCGCCGCCGATCGGTGCTGGGCTGCACGAGCGGAACCGGCTCCGGGGGTCCGTAGGTGATCTGCAAGCGCGGCGCACAGGCCGCGACGCCGAGGACCACGCCCGAGACGCACAGGGCTCGGCGAGGAAGGGGGATGTCCATGGTCTCTCGTGGCTCTCCCGCGAGCGGGGTGCAAGTCCGACGCCAGCCACCGACAAGGAGAATTACGCCCTCCCCTCCAACCGGAGTTTCCGTATGCGGCGACGCCTTCCCTCCCTCGCGCACGTCGCGCTTCCCTTGCTCGCGACCGTGTCGCTTGCATGCACGGGCCCCGCGGACCCGACCGCGAGCACCGGCGACACCGCCCGCCCCGAGCCACCCCCGGACACCGTGGACACGGGCACGCCCGATGGCCCGACGGCCGACACGGGCCCGATCACCACGGAGGACACCGGAGGCACCACGACCGCCCTGTCCTACGACCGGGACGTCGAGCCGATCCTCGTCGTCTGTACCGGATGTCATCAAGGGAGCAGCTCCGGGGGCTTCAACTTCGACGACGGGCTGCCTGACCTCTTCCAGGCCAGCCAGGACGTTCCGTCCCTGGACTACGTGTCGCCGGGTGCGCACACCGACAGCTACCTGTGGCACAAGGTCAACGGCAGTCACGGGTCGGTGGGCGGGTCGGGCTCGCGGATGCCCATCGGCGGCACCCTCTCGGACGAAGACATCGCCACGCTCGCGGACTGGATCGACGCCGGAGCCGAGCCGTGACTCACCCGAGAGTCCGGCGCCTCCGCGCTCGGTCGGCCTCGGTCGCGCTCCGTCGGCGGATCGCCCCTCGCGAGGGTGGTTAGTCCTCCGAGGGGGAACATTGGCTCGACACTTCTCGTTGATCGTTCTCGCGGGTGCGGCCGGAGCCTGCGCGCCGGCGGATCCCCAGGGCCTCGAGCCCGGCCTCGAGCCGGCGCGCCCGGCCTGGGTCCGTGGCCCGGACGGCTGGCCGGTGGGCGACTGCGCGCGCGACCTGGAGCCGACCGGTCACGGTCCGTCCGACGTGGCACTGGACTTCACGATCACCGACCAGCACGGGGACCGGCTGCGGCTGCACGACTTCTGCGACCGGACGGTCCTCGTGGTCGCGGCCGCCTTGTGGTGCGGGCCCTGCCGGCGCAGCGCGCCCCAGGAGCAGGCGCTGTTCGAGGCCTACGCCGAGGACGGGCTGATGGTGATCACCCTCCTCGGGGAGAACGCGAGCGGCGGCCCCCCCTCGGCAGACGACGTGGCCGCTTGGGTCGACACCTTCGAGCTGACCCACCCCGTGGGAACCGATCGTGACTGGGACATCTACCGGCGCTTCGTGGGCGGCCCCGGGGTCGAGCTCCCGTCGATGACGCTGCTCGGGGAGGGCGCCGAGGTGCTCGTCGTCGACGAGTGGATCACCCACGACACCGTCGTCGAGGCCCTCGAGTGAGCGAGCGCGTTCCCACGACGGTCGTCACCGGGTTCCTCGGCGTCGGCAAGACCACCGCGATGCTCGACCTGTTCGGGCACCGGCCTGCCGACGGGAACTGGGCGGTGCTCGTCAACGAGTTCGGCGAGGTCGGCATCGACGGGGCGATCCTGGGCGAGGCCCGGCCCGGGGAGCCGCTGACCGTCGCCGAGGTGGCCGGGGGGTGCATCTGCTGCAGCGCGGGGCTCGCCCTGCGCGCGACCCTCGGGCGCCTGCTCGAGGAGGTGCAGCCCACGCGGCTGCTCATCGAGCCCACGGGGCTCGCGCATCCTGCCTCGGTCATCGACCTGCTCAGATCACCCGGCCTCCGGGAGCGCGTCGACGTTCGTGCAGTGATCGGCCTGGTCGACCCCCGGCACACCCGCAGCCCACGACACCTCGACAGCCACCCCTGGCAGGATCAGATCCGCATCGCGGACGTGCTCGTGGCGAACAAGACCGACCTCGCCTCCCCCGAGGATCTGGCGGCGTTCCACGCGCTCGCAGCCGAGAGCTGGCCCCCGAAGCTGGCGGTGGCCGAGACCTCGGGCGGCGTCATGGACCCGGCATGGCTCGACCTCGGTCCGCCCGCCGAGCCTCGCTACTCCCCCGAGGAGGTTGTCGAGCACGATGTCGCCGACCTACGGAGCCGCGGGTGGGTGTGGCCGCCGCGGACGGTCTTCGACCGCGAGGCCCTCGAGCCCCTGCTCGAGCAGCTCCTGCGCCCCGAGGGCCGCGAGGGCGCGCTGCGGCTCAAGGGGGTGTTCCGGGTGCGCCGCGGCTGGTTCCTGGTGCAGGGCACGCCCGACCGGCTGCAGTGGTCACCGATCGGGCACCGGCGGGACTCCCGGGTCGAGATCATCGAGCGCCGCGCAGATCCGCCGACCGCCGGCGGGAGGGATATAGACTCGGCCTTCGCAGACGCCATGCTCCGGCGCTGAGGCGCCGGTCACGTCGGTGTTGCGGATCGGCGTCCTGGAAGACAGTGTTCCCCATCGGATGGAGACGACGACATGGTGTGGCGACTCGGTGCTCTGGCGCTCCTGTACACGGCGTGCGATGGCGACCCCACGACGCCCACGGGCGGAGATGAGACCGCCCAGAGCGGCACCACCGCAGTTACCGCGGTCGAGTCGACCACCGGCGACACTGCGGTCGAGACCGGCACCACCGACACCGGCACCACGACCGTGCCCGATCCGTCGGGGCTCGCCTGGCGACTGCACAAGGACTTCCCCACGCTCGTCTACGTGAGCTGGGAGCAGCCCGAGGCAGGCCCCGCCACCGTCGAGTACAGCTTCGACGACGACGTGTGGCTGTCCGCGCCGCCCCTCGACGCGAAGGCGGGGCCCAACGAGCAGCTGATCGTGGGCGTTCCCTACGGCGCCGAGGTTCAGTACCGCGTGGTGGGCGCGAAGGAGACGAAGACGGCCGTGAAGCCGATCGTCATCCCCGACGCGCCCGAGGACCTGCCGATTCCCGCGGAGACCGCTGCTCCTGGCGACGAGGGTGAGGCGCCCTACCTGCTGACCTCAGTGAGCACGAAGAGCGGTGGCTGGAGCACCCAGGGGCCGTTCTACACGGTCATCTATGACCGCAAGGGGCGCCCTGTGTGGGCGCGGACCACCCCCCGGAACCACTGGACGCTCTACGCCCAGGTCTCCACGAGCGGCGACCACATCATCTACGACGAGTTCGAGACCTTCAACGCCGATGGTGACGATGCGGAGGCGATCCGCGCCCACCTCGACGGGGAGTTCGAGCGGGTGCCGATCGCCGGCCACCACCACGCGTTCATCGAGCTCCCCGACGGCACGCTCGCGTGGGGCAGCAAGTTCCACGGCGGCGGTGAGTCGCTGGTGATCCGTAAGCCCGACGCGACGACCGACGAGGTCAAGTGGAGCTGCCAGGAGGACTGGCCCGAGGCAGGCAGCTGCCGGTCCAACTCGGTGTACTTCCACCCGGCCGACCAGACCTACGTGATCAGCTTCTACACGCTCGAGGCGATCGTGGTGATCGACGCCGCGACTACCGACCCCACGACCGGGCACTACACCACGAGCTGGTGGGCAGGCAAGAAGGTCTCGGGCGGTCTCACCTTCGTGGACGACAAGGGCGAGGAGAGCGTCGACGACCAGTTCTGGTGGCAGCACGGGGTCACCTTTACCGACGCGGGCACGCTGCTCGTGTCGACCCACGACGAGGACGGCACCCCCACCACCAACCTCGGGCGCGAGTACGCGGTGGACCTGAAGGCCCGCACGCTCGAGAAGATCTGGGACTACGATGCCGAGGTCCTCGCCTGGACCAACGGCGACATCTGGCGGCTCGACAACGGCCACACGCTCCACTCGCTGGGCAGCGCCTCGAAGATCAAGGAGGTCGACGAGAAGGGCGACGTGGTCTGGGAGCTCGACTTCCACACCCAGGACCACACCTCCCGGATGATCGGCCGGAGCGAGTTCATCCACGACCTGTACCCGCTGCTGTCGACCGCGGCGGACGCCACGGAGGAGTGATGCAGCGGCCGGCATGGCTTGTCCCCGTCGCGGTGGCGTGCGGGCCGGGCACCGGTCCGGGTCCCGAGGCTATCGAAGGCGTGGAGTGGGTCCTCGACGAGGCTCGGATCGGAGTCGTGCGGCTGACCTGGGAGCAGGCGGCCCCGGCGGAGATCGAGGTGCAGTACCAGCCCGAGGATGGCGACTGGACCACACTGCGAACCGTGGAGGGCGCGTCGGGCATCAACGAGACGGCGGTCGTCGGCGTCCCGTTCGGACAGACGGGCGAACTCAGGCTGCTCGGGCCGAGCGGCGAGGCCGTCCCCCGGGACCGTCGGATCGAGATTCCGATGCCCAAGGAGCTGCCCGTCCCCAGCGTGGAGATCGCCGAGCCGACGGGGTGGTACGAGCCGGGCCGGTACCTCCTCACGAGCATCAGCCAGGCACCAGGCGGGTGGTCCAGCCGCGGTCCGTTCTGGACGGTCATCTACGACCGCGCCGGGCGGCCGGTGTGGGCGCGCAAGTCCGCCCCCCGCCAGTGGACGCTCTACGCCCAGGTGTCGGTGACCGGCGACCACATCCTGTTCGACGAGTTCCGCTGGCTCGGCGTCGACGACGAGGATCCGGCGGTCGTCTTCCGCAGCTACCTCGACGAGCCTATCACGTCGGTGCCTGTGCTCGGCCACCACCACGCCTTCATCGAGCTGCCCGATGGCACGCTCGCCTGGGGAAGCCGCGGCCACGGCGGCGGCGAGGCCCTGGTGGAGCGCGCGCCAGGGTCGGACACGGACACGATCGTGTGGACGTGCGCCGAGGACTGGCCCGAGGCGGAGCGGTGCACGTCGAACTCGCTGTACTACGACGAGGCCCGCGGCACCTACCTGTACAGCTTCTACACGGTGGAGGCGGTGGCGGAGATCGACCGGGCCACTGGCGAGACGCTGTGGTGGGCGGGCGACGTCCCCGGCGGGCTCTCCTTCGCTCCCGAGGAGTCCCAGTTCGTGTGGCAACACGGCGCCACCTTCACGCCGGAGGGGAACCTCCTGCTGTCGACCCACGACGCCGACAAGAGCACCAACCTCGCTCGCGAGTACGCGATCGACCTCGAGGCGGGCACGCTCACGGAGGTCTGGAGCTACGACGCGCAGGCCTACGCCGCCACCAACGGCGACCTGTGGCGGCTGGCCAACGGCAACTCGCTGCACACGCTCGGCAGCGCGAGTGAGATCCGCGAGGTCGACGCCGAGGGCGAGACGGTGTGGCACCTGGACTTCGAAGGTACCCGCCTGCTGGGGCGCAGCGAGCTCATCGAGGACCTCTCCGCGCTCCTGGCCCCGCCCTAGGGCTTGGGCTTGGGCGTGGCCTTCTTCTCCTCGAGCTCGACCCGCTGAATCTGCAGGGCGCCGCTCGGTGACTGCCCGACCATGAGCAGCTCGGTGCCGTCGGCGGCGAAATACAACGGGATGCTCACCCGCGGGCCGAGGTCCGGGATGTCGAACTCTGCATCGACCACGTCGTCTGCATCGACGTCGACCCCCAGGCGCCAGTCCAGGTCGTCGCGCTGGATCGGCACCGGCCCCTTGCCGAAGGCCAGGTTGGGGAGGACCGGGTCGGTCGGCTTGGGCTCCGACACGTCCCACAAGTCGATCGGATCGGCCCCCGCCAGGCCATGCAGGAAGAGGTAGCGGGCTTGATCCTTGGGGATCGAGTCCGTGTCCTCCACGAAGCCCACCAGGCGGATGTCCTCGCCGCCCCCGAAGATCGCGAGGGTGTGGCGCGCATCGACCTCGAGCTCGGTCTCGAACGAGGCCCAGAGGCTCCCCTCGCCCCCGCCGTCCTCGGGGCCGATCTGGAAGGTGCGCTCGCCGGGCTGCACCCGCCGGAAGGCGGTGCCGTCGAGCGGCTCGAGTCCGGTGAGCACGGCTCCTGCCTGCCCGTCGATGTACAGGTTCGCCGGCGCCTCCCCGACCGCGATGTTGATCACGCGGACGAAGGCGGTGGGCGGATCGACCTTGGTGCCGGTGTCGCTGTCCGGGAGGTTGAAAGTGCCCCCCGGGCCCGTGTCGGCCGTCTCGGTTTCCGCAGGATCGCCCGAGCATCCGATTGCTGCGACCGCGAGCGTGGCCATCCACCTCGAAACGTGGGTCATCGCGCCCTCCGCCGCTCACCTTAGCCGCTACCGGTATCGCGCGGCCAGAAAGCGCAGGGGGCGCCCGCAGGCCTCGACGTGGAGGGCCCCGTAGCGGTCCGGCGCCGCCGCGGCGAGCACCTCGAGGCGGCCGCGAGGCCGGCTGTTCACCTCGATCACCCACGGCTGCAGGCCTGGGTCGAGCACGACGTCCACGCCGAGCTCCACGACGAGGTCGCCGCCGGGCTGCGCCGCGAGCACGGCCGCGCTGCGGAGCGCCAGCTCCTGCACGGCCCGCACGATCCCGGGGGCCATGCCCTCGAGCGACACCACCTCGGCGCCCCTCGCCGCATTCACCACCGGATCGTGGCGATGGCGGCGCGCGACCGGCGGCGCCACCCACCAGTCCCCGGGCCCAGCCCGGGCCCTGGTCGGTTGGCGCTGCACGAGCACGCGGCAGGACACGCCGGCCCACCCCCCGGGAGCGGGCACCGCGCGCTGCAGGAAGGTGGGCTCGGCCACGCCCGGGACGGCCCCCTCGACCTCGGCGGGCAGCGGATCGCCGGGAACCACCCGGCGCACCCCCCGCCCGAACGCGCCGTAGCGGGGCTTGAGGAAGGCCTCGCCCCACGCGGCGAGCGAGGCTTCGAACGAACCCGCCACCGGCTGGATCGCGGGCTGGGGGATCCCCGCCTCGCTCAGGACCCGCTGGCAGCGCACCTTGTCGGCACAAAGCTCCACGATCGCGGGCGGGTTCGCGATCGGTACGTCGCCCAGCCCCTGGCGTACGCCCGCGTAGACGTCAGCCCGCGAGCGGGCGGGGAACCGGTCGTAGACCGCGACAACGGGAACGTCGCGGACCGGCTCCCAGCCGTGCGCCCGGGCGCGGACCCCGGACAACGCGCCGTCGACTGCCTCGTAGCCGAAGACGATCGGGATCCCCTCCTGCTCGAGCTGCCGCGCCGCGCGACCGATCGGCCGCTCGTCGGGCTGCCCTGCCCCCCCGGGGAGGGGGGGCACCAGCACACCAATCGCTCTCATGGGGGGGCACGTAGCGGATCCTCCGCCGCGAACCAAGCCTACGTACGTTACGCTCAACGACGCGGTCGCAGGGCCCACCTAGAGGGCTGCAGGAGGGTTGGATGCACGTGGTGTTTGCGCTGGCCTCGATGAACGTGGACGTGCAGGTCGTGAACGACGAGGCGCAGGTCACGATCACGCAGGACTACCGGAACGACACAGCCTTTGCGGTCTACGGCGACTACGTCGTCAAGCTACCGCGGGGCGCCGAGGTCGCGTCCCTGCGGATCGCCTCCGATCATGCCCAGATCGACGATGCGCCGGTGCTCGACGACCACGGCGGCCTCGTCTGGCGCCACCTGCCGGCGGTCGGCCCTCGAGGAGACGTCCAGGTCCAGCTGGTCATGACCGTGCCGGTGTACCGCGACGAGGTCACCCGCTCGCTCGTCGTGCCGATCGGGGAGAACCCTCGGTTCCTGTACTCCGACCAGCCCGCCGACGGCGCCCAGGTAACGGTCACCGTGCGCTCCGACCGGGAGCAGGTCGATTTCGTGGGGGCGACCACGCCGGGCGTGGTCATGAAGGTGGGCGCCCAAGCCCGGTCGTGGACGGCGAGCGCCCGCACCGACCACGATCTGCAGCTGGCCTGGGTGGAGTTCGACGAGCCCACGCTCGCGCAGTCCATGCTCGCGAAGTTCCCCGAGGTCGGCACCCCGCGCACGCCTGCCGAGGCCGAGCGCAACCTGCTGCGCCGGACCTGGCAGGGGGCGCTGCCCACGACCGAGGACAGGCGCACGGTCGTGCTCCGGTGGAGCGGAGCCCCCGTCTCCGGGTAGCTACCGGTACAGGCGCGTGATCGCGTGGATGTTCCGGTCCCCGAGTCCCGCCTCACAGGCCGCCTCGTAGCGGGCGTGCCCTACCTCGAACACCGGGAGCGGTCCTTGGGCGGCGGCATACCCCACGTCCTTGGCGACGAGCGCGACCGGGAACATCGGCTCGTCGGTGCCTGCCCGCAGTAGCTTGGCGATGCCCTGGAGCACCGGCGGAAACACCGGCGTGCGTGAGCGCTCGCTCGTCGTCGATGCCGGCCCCCGTGAGCAGGGCCAGCGCCTCCGCCAGGAGGCCCACCTGGGCCGCGAACAGCGTGTTGATCGCGAGCTTGAGCGGCATCGCGGCGCCCACCGGCCCCGCGTGCACGACCTTGCCCCACGTCGTGAGCACCGGCTCGGCCGCCGCCACGTCGGCCTGGGCCCCTCCCGCGAGCACCGTGAGGAGGCCCTGCTCGGCGTGCGGGCGGGTGCCCACCACCGGCGCCTCGAGGTACCGCGCCCCGCCGGCCTCCACCGCGCGGGCGAGCCCCACGCTCCACGCCGGCGTCACCGTGCTCGCCTCGACGGCGAGGGCGCCCTCGCGCAGCCCCGACCGCGCGCCGTCGGGCCCGAGCCACACCGCGCGGGACGCCTCCACGTCCGTGACCATGGAGACCACCACGTCCGCGGCCGCCGCGGCCTCCCGGGGGCTGCGGGCCACCGTCGCCCCCGGTACGTGGCGGGCGCTCCGGTTCCAGGTGATCACCTGCACCCCGCCGTCGACGGCGCGCCGAGCCATCCGCGCCCCCATGGCTCCCAAGCCGAGCATCGCGAGCTTCATGTCGACCTCCTGGCACCTCCTTAGGTCGCTCGCAGATCGCACGGAACGGTCGCCGCGTGCAATGATTCGTGCAGGAGGTGCACGAGTGGAGGTGGACCACCTCGCGCTGTTGCTCGACGTCGCGCGCCTCGGCAGCTTCGCCGAGGCCGCCCGGCACCACGCGATGACGCCCTCGTCGGTGTCCCGCGCGATCAGCAGGCTCGAGGCGGGGCTCGGCTTCCGGGTGCTCCAGCGCACGACCCGTCAGCTCACGCCGACCGAGGCCGGTGAGCGCTACCTGGACCGGATCGCCCCACTCGTGGCCGGCCTGCACGACGCCGAGCGGTTCGCCCGCGACGCGGAGGAGGCTCCGACCGGGATCGTCCGGGCCACCCTGCCGGTGTCCTTCGGCCTGTGCTGCGTCTCGCCGCTGCTGCCTGCGCTTCGCCAGGCACACCCCGGAATCGAGCTGGATCTGCGGATGACGGACCGGCGGCTGGATCTGGTCGACGCGCGCGTGGACTTCGCGATCCGGCTCGGGCGGCTCACCGATCCCCAGCTCGTGGTCCGACGGCTGTTCGCGGTGCGCTACCGCGTGGTCGCGGCCCCGCGGTGGGTAGAGGCGCACGGGGCGCCACCGACCCCGGCCGCGCTCGCGAAGGCCGAGAACAACACAGCAATCAGAGTAGCTACATACCGGGATGCTAGCAGGGATGGCCTGG
>CAYMSU010000030.1:18235-22577 GCA_964393165.1 uncultured Enterobacteriaceae bacterium | reverse complement strand
GCGCGCCCGCTCCTCGGCGGTGACCTTCACCTGCCGCAGGCGGCGCCGCAGCTGCCGGCGCTCCTTCTCCCCGGCGGCGATCGCCTCGCGGTGGGCCGTACGCTCCTGATCGACGGCGGCGAGCGCTTGCTCGGCGGCTTCGACCTCGGCCCTGCGCTCCTGGAGGCGGGCCTCGAGCGACCGGCGCTCCTCGGCGACCTTCACGGTGGCCTGCAGCTGCAGGATCGTGCGCTGCAGGTCGGGCGCCTCCCGCTGCTGGCGCGCGACCGCCGCGCGCACGGCTTGCTCGGCGGCCTCGGCCCGGGACCGGGCGGTGGCCTCGGCGGTGTCTGCCCGGGCGGCCTCCTCGGCGGCCGCGACGGCCTGCTCGCGGGCGGCCTGCCACCGACGGGCAGGACCGAGCCGCGGCGCCACCTGCTGGGCCCGGTGGAGGCGGTGCTGGCGCGCGCGCTGCTCGGGTGCGGTGGCCCGGTGGGCGGCGAGCGCCTCCTCTGCCTGGACCAGGCGGGCGTGCGCCTGACGGAGGGTGCTGGCCTGCTGGTGGACCCGGGCCGCCTCCTCGTGCGCGACCTCCGCCCGCTTGCGGGCCTCGGCCGTGTGGGCGCAGGTCTGCCTTGCGGCCTCGAGCGCGGCCGGAGACGCATCGCCGATGCCCGCGAGCTCGCCCCGGTCGCGGGCCAGCCGCATGTCGGTGGCCGCCTGGCGCTCCTGCACCTCCCGCCGAAGGCCCTCGCCGTAGGCGTGGAGCCGGAAGATGCGCTGGAGCATCTGCCGCCGCTCGGCGCCCTTGAGCTGGAGCAGCTGGGCGAAGCGCCCCTGCGGGAGCACCACCGCCCGCATGAAGTCCTCCGCGCCGAGGCCCACCAGCTCTTCGACGGCCGCGTTGACCTCGCGCTCCTTGTCGGCCAGGACCTCCTGGGTGCCGTCGCCGTCGCCGTTGCCGGTGCGGTGGGCCACCAGCCGGCTCGCGACGCGCTCGGCGACCCCCTCGCGGTCGCGGTAGGACCGCTGGACCTCGTACTGGGCGAATCCCTCGCCCTGCCGCACCTCGAACCGGAGGCGGACCTCACACCGGCTGCTCGCGAGGTTGATCAGCCCCCGCCGCGACCGCGTGGCGACGCGGTCGACGAGGCCGTACAGCGCGAGGGTGAGGCCATCGAGCAGGCTCGACTTGCCGCTGCCGATCCGCCCGAAGATTCCGAACAGGCCGTAGCGGCCGAGCTCGTGGAAGTCGACGGTGACCGGCTCGCGGTACGAATGCAGGCCCGAGAGGGTGAGCTCGACGGGGCGCACGGCTCACCCTGCCTGGCGTAGCCCGTCGGCGGCCGAGCC
Source organism: uncultured Enterobacteriaceae bacterium (assembly GCA_964393165.1). Classification (GTDB taxonomy): domain Bacteria; phylum Myxococcota_A; class UBA796; order UBA796; genus DRPG01. The sequence goes on along the minus strand of CAYMSU010000030.1, from coordinate 21,245 downwards.
CCCGACGGCGGGCCCCGCGAGCTCGACGAACAGGTCGACGAGCGCCGAGTCGGGCTCGTGGCCGGTCTGCTCCCGGAAGAAGGCGCGAAACAGATCCTTCGTGGGCATGGATCTCCGGGCCTCGGGCGCCACGAGCGGCGTGAGCGCCGACTCGGGGAGGATCGCCTGGATGCGCACGATGTCCCGGGGCAGCGCCTTGAGGCGGCCGAGCTCGGCGTGGGTGAGGTGCTCGCCGACGTGCACGCGCAGGTCGATGAAGGCCTCCTGGTGGTGCCCCTCGCCGATACCCCGGTGCACCTCCTCGAGCGAGCCAGCCTCCCACACCACCAGGGGCCGGCCGGCGCGGATGGGCAGCGTGGTCACGGTGGCCGGCGCGCCCGGGGCGACATCCACGAGTGTGTGCAGCCGGGGATCTTCGCGCTCCGAGAACCGCAGCGACAGGGGGGCGCCCGCGTACCTCGCCAGGGTGGGGGCATCGGGCACGTCTTGCGCAAGGTGGAGGTGGCCGAGCGCGACGTACTGAGCGGAGGCCGGGAGCACGCGGCCCTCGACCTGGTAGGCGCCGCCGACGAGGGTGCGCTCGGAGGCGCGGGGCAGACAGCTCGACACCGCGAGGTGGCTGACGGCGAGGTTGACGGCCCCGGGCTCGTAGTGCACCGCCAGGCTGGCGAACGCCCGCTCTATGCGCTCGTTGTACGCACGCTGCCGGTCGACGTCGGTGAGGGGGACCGAGAGCAGCTGCCGCAGCCGCGCCTCCGAGGGGTAGGGCAGGGCCGCCACGACGACGCGCTCGGACTCGCGCGGGCCCTGTGGCGACACCTCGAGGGTGAGCGACGAGGGGGCCGACGCGAGCCAGCGCATGCCAGGACCCCGGAGCCCGGCGCGGCGGGCGGCGGCCGGCAAGGCCTCGGGGACGTCGCCCGGGCGGCCGAAGATCCACACTCCGTGGCGCACCGCGAGGGGGGCGCCGGCGGTCAGCCGGTCGGGGGAGTCGTGGTTGCCGGCGATGACGATGACCGCCCGCCGGCCCCCGTCGCCGAGGCGGGCCAGCGCGTCGAAGAACAGCTCCTCAGCCTCGATCGGCGGGTTGGCGGTCTCGAAGACGTCGCCAGAGACGAGCACGACATCGACTTCCTGGGACAGGTCGACGATCTCGTCGAGGTACGCTTCGTGCTCACGTGCGCGGGAGTGCCCGTGCAGCGTGCGCCCGAGGTGCCAGTCGGTGGTGTGGAGGATGCGCATGGTCCGCCCGCGTGAAGCACTCTTCGCACCCTATGAGCCGACCCCTCCAGATTCTGTCCTCCCCGGGTTCGGCTACGACCAGAGGACGGACGCCCCCGTGCGAACGAACCACAGCGCGACCCCATCGACGGCGTAGCCCATGCGGCGGAATGCGGTGGCGTAGGCGTCGAGCTGGGGGGCGTAGGAACGGAGCCCGGCTTCCTCGGCCAGCGTGGCCCACCCGGTGGGAACCTGGGCCCCTGCCTTGAAGTCCACGATGGTGAGGCGCTGGCCGGCACGCTCGACGAGCAGGTCGGTGCGACCCGACAGGAGGACTTCCCGGTCGTGCTGCGCGCCGAGGCCGATGAGCGGGAGCTCGAAGTGCAGGCGTACCTTGGGCTCGGTCACCAGGCGCCAGAGGGGCCCGCCGACGGCGGCGAGCTGCGCGCAGAGCCGGCCGAGCCAGTCTGCGACCTCCTCGTCGGGAGCTCCCCACTCGGCCTCGAGCCAGGCCTGCACGGGGGCCGTAGAGACTGGACCGTCGAACCGCCAGCGGGCGAGCCAGCCGTGCACCAGCTGCCCCCAGTCGGCCGACGTGAGGTGGGCGAGGCGGTGACCCGCCGCCGGTAGGCCGGTGGCAGGGTCGGCACCCGGCGGATCGAGGCGCGCCGCGCCGAGGTGGAGCCCGTTGACGAGGCGGACGCGGGCCACCACACCCTCGGCGAGCTGCTGCCGCTGGGCGCTCGTGAGGTGGCCGCCCATCGCCGACGGCGTGCGCTCCTCGCGCTCGTGCAGAGAGACCGGCACCCCCCAGTCCTCGGGGCACTCGGGGGCGACGTCGGCCCACCCGGTGGGGTGGGGTGGTGACGCGGGGCGCTCCCGGGCCTCGACCCGCGCGACGCCTTCGGCGCGGAAGTCCTTGGCGAGCCACGCCTCGCGCACCAGGTTCGAGACGTCGACCTCGTCGTCTTCCTCGCCTCGGCCGCGCTTCCGGGGCCGCGCCACCGGGCCGAGCCCGAGGGTGACCGACCGGCGCGCGCGGGTGAGCGCGACATAGAGCATGCGCGCGCTCTCTTCGCCGCGGCGGTGGGCGAGGAGGCGCTGAGCGAGGCGCTCCAGCGGATCTGCGAAGTCGGAGATTCCGCCGTAGGGATCGAACCTCACGCCGTCGAGGCGTACCCGGCGCGGCTCTCGGGCGCCCGGGGGGGCGAGGTCGATCCATGCGGGCTCGGTCGACGCCCGGCGCCCCGCGATGCCGCCCGGCTTCATGATCATGACGTGATCCCAGGCGAGGCCCTTGGCCTGGAAGATCGTGGTGCAGCGCACGTGCCGGGCCGGTCGGTGGACGTGCACGTGGGGGGCTTTGTCCCCAGGCTCGTCGAGCAGCGCGAGCACGGCCTCGACCGAGCGGCCCTCCCCCCCGAGCGACCGCAGCCAGTCGAGCAGGACCTCGAGGTTGGCGAGGTCGTCGTCTCCGCCGGGGCCGGCGCGGAGCAGGCCCCGCCAGTTGAGCACGGTGGCGACCGTGTCGAGCAGCTCTGCGAGATCCTGCCGGCCGAGCCGGGCCCGGGCCTCGCGGAGCACCGGGCAGGCCCGCGCGAAGGCGGCCTGGTCGGAGGGAAGGTGCGGGTGTACCAGGGCGTCGGCCTCGATCAGCCGCCCGAGGCGACGACACCACGAGGGCGCGGGCGCGGTGCCCTCCTCGGTGTGCACCACGAGCCCCACGCCCTGCCGCACCCGGGCGAGGGCACCGTCGGACAGCCCGACCGCCGGGTGCTTGAGCACGCCG
>CAYMSU010000030.1:0-18225 GCA_964393165.1 uncultured Enterobacteriaceae bacterium | reverse complement strand
GAGCCACGCGATCTCGTCGGTTGCATCGAGGAGCGCCCGCAGCAACAGGCTCACGTCGGCGCCGACCCGGGAGACGGCCCACGCGGTGGCTCCATCGACGGAGGCGATGTCGTCGCGCCCGGTGGCCCGGCGCAGCAGGCGGCAGGCCTCTCGCGCGAGGCGCCAGGTGGGGGCGAGGACGGCGGCGGTGTCGTGCGCGTGGCCAGGCTCGCCCCAGGCGGCCTGCAGCCGCTCGAGGAACGCGTGCAGCGCGTGCTCGTCGGCCTCCTGCGGCTTGGTCGACCGGGTGTGCACGATCCACACGGGCTCCGCGGGGTCGTGGAACGCCGGGTCGAGGGCGAGGGACTCGTTGTCGTCTCGCCACGCCAGGCCGTGCAGGGACGCGGGCGGGCTCCATCGGAGCGCCCGCATGGGGTCGGCGAGCGCCGCGAACAGGTCACGGTGGGCCTGGACGAGGGCAGGGGCGCTGCGGTGGTTCGTGTTCAGCTCGACCACCCGGTGGCCGGCCGCCTCTGCAGCCTGCTGGAGGTCGCGCAGGCCCTGGGGCTCGGCGTGCCGAAACAGGTAGATGCTCTGGCGCGCGTCGCCCACGAAGTAGGCGGCCATCGGCTGCGAGCCGGGGAGCCGGGCCAGCGTGTCGTACAGGCGGAGCTGGGCGGGGCTCGCGTCTTGCACCTCGTCGACCATCAGTGCCCGAAAGCGGTCCACGAGGCGCTCGGGAGCCGCCTCGCACAACGCGATGGCCGACTCGAGCAGCTCGTCGTAGCCGAGATCTCCGGCGAGCGCGGCGCGCCGCTGGCCGGCCGCTGCAGCCCGCGCCCGAAGGGACCCCAGGCGCGCCCGCAGGTCGTCGGCCAGCTCGACGTGGCCGACCTCCTCGTACGGGTATCGGAGCGCCCGGACCACGGACCACAGGCTCAGGGTGGCCATCCCGAAGTCCCTGGAGGTGTCCTGGAGATCCGCGAGCAGCGCCTTCTCGGCGCGAGAGCGGCTCCGCACGCCGAGCAGCCACCCGGCGAGCTCGAAAGGCGCCCCGGGGACCTCCGCCCCAGCGGCGAGCCAGGCGGCCACGGGCTCTACGGCCCACTGGCCGGCGAGGTTGGTCTTGCCGCGCAGCGCCTCGGCCCACGCCTCGGTGGAGTGACGGTCGGCGGGGGCGTAGATCTCGACGAGATCGTGGCGAGCGCAGACCTCTGCGAGGTCTCGCGCGATGGTGGCCAGCACCTCGGTGGCGCGCGCGAGCGGGAGGTGGTCGTAGGCGCTCTGCTGGGTGACGGCGGCGCGGATGTCGTCGAGCCCGAGGTACGGCACGAGGACGGCCACGTCGGGATCGATCCCGCCCTCTGGAGGGTCCAGGATCCGCTTGGCTTCCCGGTCGATCCAGGGCGCGACCCCACCCCCGGTCCGGATGGGGACATCGAGCGCCACGACGTCACCATCGCGAAGCGGCAGCCGCGCCTCGACCGCGAGCTCGGTGAGCAGGTTCTGGACGAACGCGTCGGTCGTGCCGATCGGCGCGTCGGGCAGGTGCTGCAGCGCTCGGCGGGCCACCTCCGGATCCCGAGGTGCGACCGAGGCGTAGAGCCCCCACGTGGCCCCGAGCCGGGCGCGCGCGGCCTCTCCGGGGGCACCCGGGAGCGCTGCCCAGAGCGCTTGCGAGACGCGCTCCTTCAGCTCGGCAGCGGCACGTCGGGTGTACGTGATCGCCACGATCTGCCGAGCATCGATCCCCTCGGCGACGAACCGGAGGTACCGGCGCGCGAGGTCGGTGGTCTTGCCGCACCCGGCGGCGGCGTGGACCACGGTGAGCGCGGGCCCGGCAGCCGACGGCGGGTCGAGGCGGGGGGCCGTCACGATGCCTCTTCGGTCGGTGGGGCGGGGGGCAGCCCTCGCAGCCGGCACGCGGCGGCGAACGCGCAGTGGTCGTGGCCCCGCTGCCGGAGCTGGGGGCACGTGTCTTCTCGGGGCCGCAAGGGCCAGCGGCCCTCCCGGGCGCGGTCCAGCAGGCGGCCGAGCTGATCGCGCGCCCAGTCGAGGACCGCCGTGTCGATGCACATCGCCGTGTCGGGGACGTCGAGCACGCCGCGACGCTCGGGTTCCTTGAAGGTGCGCTTGACGTGGTCCCACCCGACGCTGGCGACGGCGGCGTCGCGCAGCGACTCGGGGAGGTCCGACCGACCCTGGACCTCGTGCATCACCAGCGCGTACACGAGCAGCTGGGGCTCCGCGAGCTCGAGCAGCTTGCGCCGGAAGCTCCAGCCCTCCGGCGCCCGGCCCGTCTTGTAGTCGGTGATGCACAGCAGCGTGCGCGGCTGATTGGCCACCGCCACGAGCTGGTCGATCCGGCCTCGGACCGGGACCGTGCCCGCCCCGAGCTCGAGCTTCACGTCGCCCAGGTCGACGTGGTCGAGGACCTGCAGGTCGGGACCGACCCAGGGAACGGGCTCGGCCTCGGGAAAGCCGAAGGGGACCTCGGCCCCCATGGCCTCGACGGGAAGCTCCGGCGCCTTGGCTCTCCATCGGAGGTTCCGCACGACCTTCTCGAGGACGACCACCTCGGGGTGGTGCAGGATTGCCGGCAGGTCCGGGGCCATCGCGCTCGGCAGGGGCTCGGGGGTGCCGGTGTCGAGCTGGAGGTCGGGGTGCAGCCTGGCCACCTCGCGCATCTTGCCGCTGGCGACGTGGAGGAGCCACCGCTGCAGGCGCCAGGACGGCACGGGACCGGCGGCGGGGGACAGGGCGCGGCAGATCTGCTCGGCGCGGGCGAAGAGCGGGTGGTTCTTGACCTGGTCGAAGTCCTTGAAGCGGCGGGGCCCTCCCAGGCGCGACCTCGCGAACGCGGTCCAGTGGCGGTTCCACCGCTGCAGGCGCCCCCGCACGGAGGCCTCGCGGGCGGCGGACACGCCGCCCAGCGCTCGCGCTGCCCGCTCGAAGGCCTCCGTGGTGTGCACCCGCAGCGCCGCTGCGAGGGCCTCGGCAGCGTGCTCCCGCTCGCCGTCGGCGGCGTCTCTCGGGAGGTGCCACACCGAGCCCGCGGAGGCGCGCTGGAGCGCCTCGTGGACCGCCTGGCCGACCTCGCGCGGATCCAGGTCCTCGGTGACCTCTTCGACCGGCCTCAGTCCGAGGACGTGGGCTCCGAAGGCCTGGTACATGCAGTGGCTCACCGCGGTGAACAGCCCGGTGGCGGACTGGGGGCCGCTCGGCAGGCCTCCGTGCTCCGTGCAGCCGGTCTCGCCGAGCCACGGGCGCACGTAGGCGGGCCAGGCCGAGGACTCGAGGTGCCCCACGAGCGAGGCCGAGGGGCCCTGGGGGGCGGTGACGGGGAGCATGGGGCCGCGGCCCTCGCGGTACCACTCCGCGGTGGCCTGGACCGCCAGCCGCCGCCACCCCGCGGGGCCGCGGGCGGGTGCGGCAGGGGCCCCCTCGCCGCGCACGAGCCCGGCATGCGCGACCTCCTCGGGGAGCCCGGGCAGGCCGATGCCGTAGCTCGGGATCGGGCCGGGAATCGCAGGAAGGTCAGCGGAGCCAGGTGAACCCGCAAGCGGAGCCAGCGGAAGGAGGATGGGGACGACGACCTCGCGACCTTCGGGATCGCAGCGGGTGACCACGGCGAGCACCCGCTCGGCCGACGCGGCCGCCCGCCGGACCTGGTCGAGCTGGCGAAGCACCCAGGCAGGCCCCGGCACCGCGCCCAGTGCCTCGATCTGGGCCTCGGTGAGCAGCGGGTCGGGCGCCGGCTGGCGCCCCACGCCTTTGTCGTGCACGTCCAGCAGGACGAGCTGGCGAGCCGGACGGCCGTCGTAGTCCTCGTAGGTCACTACCTGGACGCCGCTGCGCAGCACGCCCGGATCGACGGAGCCGCCGAGGGCCTGGACGACGTGCGCAGGCGACACCGGCCAGTGCGCCCGGCGGCCGAGTGCCGCGAGGATCGCGCGGGCGGCCGGATCCTCCTGGATGCGGACGCGTACCCCGACGAGGAACGAGCGCACGGCGCCGAGGGTGCCGGGCTCGGCCGCCGCGGGCGGCGCCGCGTCGCCCAGGAGCTCGGCGACGATGGCCTCGAAGTCGTCGGGGTCGAAGTCCAGCGGCGCCTCTTCGCCCGTGCCCAGCGCCTGCTCTACGCTCTCGCCGCGAACCGCGGCGGCGAGGATCCGAAGCCGGACGGCCACCGCGAGGGCGTGGCCACGCAGGTCTCGGGCCTTGGACGCCCCGCGGCTCTCGGCAGGGGACACGCTCTCCCCCAGCTCCTCCATGCGGTGGGTCCACCGGGACAGCGGCGCCTCGAGGATCCGCGCCCGCTCGAGCAGGGCGACGATGCCCGCCCGATCCAGGCGCGCCTCATAGGCTTCGAGCCAGCGGTGCTCGAGCTGACGCGCGAGCCACGCCTCGGCTGCCGGGTGCAGCTCCGCCCCGAGCGAGAGATGACGGAGGACTGCGGCCAGATCGGCCACCTGGACCCAGGGATCGGGCTCCTGGAACCACCCGGCGCAGCGGCGGACCACCGCGGCGAGGCCGTGCGCGCGGACCGGGAGGAGCTCCCGCCAGTCGCAGGCCATCCCGTTGCGGCGCAGCGCATCTCGCACCCGCCGCGCGGTGTCCTCGTTGGCGACGAGGACCAGGGTACCCTCGGGGTCGTGCTGCGCGAGCAGGGCTGCCACCCGGACCTCGGCGACCACGTCGGGCACGTGGAGGGCGGGCAGCGGCGCCTCCGCGACCGGGCTGGGCTCCTCGGAGGCGGACCGGGCCAGCGGCTCAGCCTCGAGCAGCTCGAGAAGCTGGTGCTCCCAGGGCTCTCCCAGGCGCTGCCCGCCGCCGTGAAACCCGAGGCAGAGCACGCGATCCCATGCCACGTCGAGCAAGTGCCGCCCTCGAGCCCGCGCACGCGCGAGCAGGCCGTGCACGGCGCGCTCCTCCTCGTCGACCCCCCAGGATCGCGCGGCCAGCTCCGACAGCCAGCGCGGTGCCAACGGAGCGCCCTCCTGGCCCCCCTGGCCCCCCTGGCCCTCCTGGCCCTCCTGGCCCTCCTGGCGCGCGAGTCGGAGCCACCGGACCCACCGGCGCGCCACGGCGACGAGCCCCGGCCGGTCGCCCACCCACGCCGCGGCCACGGTGCCCGCGGGGAAGGCCGCGTCGTCGAGCGGGGGGGGCTCGGGGCTACCGAGGAGCGTGCGGGGCTGCCAGCACTGCGCAGCGAGCGTGCTCGGCGTGGCGACCTCGAGGCCGGGCACCCCACCGCGCTCGGCAGCCCACCGCCGGACGAGCGCGACCGAGGCCCGAGACCGGCACAACACGAGGACACGAATCGCAAGCCGATCGGTGGGCCTACGCCGGCCGCTCCGCCTGGTGTCGAGCTGCAGACCTCGCTGCAGCCACTCGTCGAGCCCGTCCCACATTCTCTTCCTCGTAAGGGCGCCGCCGACCTGGGACTGTCCGCGTCAGCGAGACGCGGCTTGGACGCGATCCTGCTGGCGCTTGCGGATGTGCTCGAGGTCGTCTCTGGGGATCGCGTCGATCAGGGTCTGCGTGTACGCCTCCGTCGGCGACGCATAGATCCCCTCGGAGGGTCCCTGCTCCACGATCCTCCCCTCGCGCATCACACACATCACGTCGCTCATGAACTTCACCACCGACAGGTCGTGGCTGATGAAGATGTAGGTGAGGCCGCGGGCGAGCTGGAGCTCCTTGAGCAGGTTGAGGACCTGCGCCTGCACCGAGACGTCGAGGGCGCTGACCGACTCGTCGCACACGATGAAGGAGGGCTCGACCGCGAGGGTCCGCGCGATGCAGATGCGCTGGCGCTGCCCGCCCGAGAACTCGTGGGGGTAGCGCCGGAGGTAGATCGGATCGAGGCCGACCTCCTCGAGGAGCGCGGCCGCGCGGTCCCGGCGCTCTGCCTCCCCCGACCCGAGCTGATGGATGATCATGGGCTCGACGATCGCCTGCTCCACGGTGAGCCGGGGGTTGAGCGAGGAGTAGGGGTCCTGGAAGATGATCTGCATCTTCCGGCGCAGGTCCTTCAGCGCCTGGCGATCGAGGGAGCCCACGTCGAGGTCGCGGAAGCGCACGGTGCCCGCGGTGGGCTCGATCAGTCGCAGGATGGCGCGGCCCGTGGTGGTCTTGCCGCAGCCGGACTCGCCTACGAGGCCCAGCGTCTGCCCCTCGAACACCTGAAAGGAGATGCCGTCCACCGCCTTGATCCAACGCGTCGGTCGCCCGAGCAGGTTCCGATCCTTGGGGAAGTGGACCTTCAGCCCTTCGACCTGGAGCATGGGGGCGCCCTCGCCGGCCGGCTGCTTGGGGCGCCCGCCGGTGCGCAGCTGCTCCTCTCGCTCCGCCGTCAGCTCGCGGGCCTCCATCTTCACCACGCCGTCCTCGTCCCACGTCTCGAGGAAGTCCGCGACGGTGGGCAGGATGCGGTAGGGGGTGTCGAGCCGGGGCCGGCAGGCGAGCAGGCCCTTCGTGTAGGGGTGCTGGGGGGAGGCGAAGATCTGCTCCACCGGGCCGTACTCGACCAGCTTGCCCCGGAACATCACCGCCACCTGGTCGGCGATCTCGGCGATCACCCCGAGGTCGTGGGTGATGAACAGCATCGCCATCTGCCGATCGTCTCGGAGCCGGCGGAGGAGATCGAGGATCTGGGCCTGGATCGTGACGTCCAGCGCGGTGGTGGGCTCATCTGCGATGAGCAGTGTCGGGTCGCACGACAAGGCGATCGCGATGACCACGCGCTGCTTCTGCCCGCCGCTCATCTCGTGGGGGAAGCTGCGGATGCTGCGCTCGGGATCCGGGATCCCGACCTCCCTGAACAGGGCGACCGTTCGCTCGAGCGCCTCTGCCCGGGTGCACCTCTGGTGGCGCACGATCGCCTCGGCGACTTGATCTCCGACCCGATACACAGGGTTGAGCGACGTCATCGGCTCCTGGAAGATCATCGAGATCTGTCGGCCGCGCACGTCGGCCATCTCCCGCGACGACAGCGACAGCAGATCCCTGTCGAGGAAGCGCACCTGGCCGCCGGCGATCTGCGCGGCCCGGTCGGGTAGCAGGCGCATGACGGTGAGCGAGGTCACCGACTTGCCGGAGCCGGACTCCCCGACCACGCCCAGCGTCTGCCCTCGGGGAATGGAGAACGAGACGTCGTCGACCGCCTTCACGAGGCCATCGTCGGTGTGGAAGTAGGTCTTCAGCCCCTCGATCTCGAGGACGGTGTCGGACACGGGGCCTCCGGCGCGCTCGGGACCCGCGACTTAACGCAGTGCGGATCGCGAGCGTAGCCGGGGCGCTACTGCGGGTCCTTGATGCAGCACTCGATGCGGCCGTAGCGAACGCACGAGTCGGCGGTTGCCTCGACCTCGTCGACCGATGAGGCTGCGGCGACGGAGCGCGCGGCCATGGCGCCGAGGACTGCCAGAGCGGCGAGTGCGAGGGTCATGACCCAGCCGCGCGAGGATTGTACGCGCATCGTTGCCTCCAGAGTTACCACGGGGTGGCCCTCTACGAGTGTGGCCTGGTTCTGCACCCCGAGCCATCGACAAAGCGTCACCATGCCCGATTCCCCTCCGCCGTCGAGCGCCGTCGAGCACCTCGCCCGTGCGCTGCAAGCCCTGGATCTGACCGCGGATCCGGAGGCGGCGCGCACCCCCGAGCGCGTCGCGGAGCTCCTTCAGTCGTTCGCGCCCGCGCGCGAGCCCCTCTCGCTGTCGACGACGGCGGTGGTCCACCCGGTGCCCGTGGTGGTCCGGGAGATTCCCTTCCACTCGCTCTGCGTGCACCACCTGCTGCCGTTCTTCGGGCAGGTCTCCGTCGCCTATCGGCCCGATGCGGTGCTGCTGGGCCTCGGGTCGATCCCGCGCGTGGTCCGCCACCACAGCCGTCAGCTCCAGCTCCAGGAGCGCCTCGCCGAGCAGATCGCCGACACGATCCGCGCGCACACCCAGGCTCCCGCCGTCGCGGTGGGGATCCGCGCCCGCCACATGTGCGTCGAGATGCGCGGGGCGGCCAGTCCCTGCGAGGTGCGAGTCGTGGCCCAGCGGGGCACGCCCGACGACTGGCTCCTGCGCCAGGTCGAGTAGGCTACTTCTCGGTCTCCTTGTCGTCGTCGTCGACCACGCGGACCCCCGTGACGTCTATGAGCACGGGGCTGTCGCAGGCCGAGCAGCGAGACTGCCCGACGACGGCCTGGAACGTGGCCTGGAACTGGTCGGCGTCGAGGAAGGTGCCGTCGAGCGTGTACTGCTGATTGCAGAACTCCTGCACGCGCACGGTGACGAGGAAGTCCCCCGATGTCTCGACCGTGCCGTTGCGCAGGACGAACTCGGGGTCGGCCGTGATGGGTGCGATCCGAAGCCGGATGCGGTCCCATTCCACGCTGAACTGCTCGATGTCGAGCAGGATTCCGCCCTCTCCACAGTCGTAGAGGATCGGCTCGACCAGCGCGAACACACCGTTGTAGTCGGGGCCGCACCCGTCGTCGGCCTCGCCGTCACAGTCGTTGTCGATCTCGTCCCAGCAGATGTCCTCGAGGTCGGGACTGCGGGAGGGGTCGTTGTCGTCGCAGTCGAAGCAGTCGGACGAGCCGTCGCCGTCCATGTCGAGGCCGTCGACGGTCTCGAGAGAGCAGTCGTCGTCTATGTTGTTGCAGGGGATCTCGACCTGGCTCGCGTTCACGTCGGGGTTGTCGTCGTCGCAGTCGAACCGGGCGAGGCCGTAGGTGGCGGAGCACCCGAAGTCGTCGAAGTCGTAGTGGCCGTCGCGGTCGCGATCCCACGGACCGTCGACCACCTCCTCGCCCGGCTGGAGCCTGCCGTCACACGTCGGCGGCTCCACCGCGGGGGGCTCTGGCTCCCCCGTGCACGCGCTGGCCACGGCCAGCACTCCGATCAGACATCGTGCTCGCATCGGTGATGTTTTACCCGACGCGGCGCGGGGCTGCCGCGGTGCTCAGGAGTGCCCGTCGAGCGAGTGCACGTGAACGTCCCACGGATGGGTCTCGAGGTGCGGATCGGAGACCACCAGGGGCGGCACGCGGCACAAGACCTGACCGACCACCTGGGTGAAGAGCCCGAGGAACCCGATCCACACACCTACGCTGACCAACACGAGATCCCAGCGCGGGAACGCGTCGAACCAGACGGAGGGCAGGACGAGCAGGCTTCGCTCCAGGAACATCCCGACCATGACGAGCACACAGATCCCGGCGAACGGCCAGCGCATCTTCTTGATTCCGCGGGACAGCAGGATCGTGAACGGCGCGACGAAGCAGGTGATCCCGACCAGCTGGGCAAGCCACTCCCACTCGGGAAGCCGCATGCGGACCAGCAGGTAGCTCGTCTCCTCCGGCATGTCGGTGTACCAGATCGGAAGGAGCTGGGCGTAGGCCGTGTACGCCCAGAACATGCAGCCGGCGAGCAGCAGCTTGCCGATGTCGTGGGTGACGTTCGGGCGCACGAACCGCTCAAGGCGGAAGAAGTCACGACCCACGGCAGCGAACAGCCCGATGACCGCCAGGGCGAGCCAGAACGCGCTCATGAAGGTCCAGCCGCCGAACATGTTGGAGAACCACCAGGGGTCGAGGCTCATGAGCAGGTCGAACGCCATGAAGCTGAACACCAGCGCGTACCCGATGCCGATGAAGGGCACGAGGAACTTCTGGGTCTGCAGGCTCTCACGGACTGCGGTGGCGAGATCCGAGGCGTTGCCGATCACGCGGTCCCACCACTCGGGGGCCTTCTTGCCCAGCCGCTGCTTGGCCATGAGCAGGTCTGGACGGAGGCTCGCGTAGATGTAGAGCCCGTCGAGGAGCATGAGGATCAGCAGCAGGGTGATCTGGCGGATGATGAAGAAGCTGGGCGAGAGCCAGACTTCCTTGCTCGCGATGGCCTCGGGGGAGTGCGGGGCGAGGTCGACTGGCCCCCCCGGCAGGATGGTGTTGGGGTGCCAGGCGTAGATCTGCACCCCGAACAGCAGAAACACGATCAGCAGCGCCCATCCGACCGGGAGGAAGAACCCGAAGGACTCCGCGATTCGCTTCACGGGGCGGCCCCACCGCGCGAACGTGCCGGTGATGATCACAGCGAAGACCACGCCGCCCTGCGCGATGGCGAGCGTGTAGACGAGGCCGACGAGGAACGCGCCCCAGGTGTACGCGGGGCCCACCTGGAACATCCCGAACCCGAAGCAGACGGCTCCGATCAGCACCGCAGCAATCGACGCATTGTTGATGTTGCCGGGCAAGGACCGGTCTGCGATCCCGTCGATGACGGGGGTGACGTCGGGCGCGGCACTCATGGGGCGTCCTCACCGTCGCTCGCGCCCTCCGTGGGGGCGTTCGGGTCGACGTACTGGGCGTTGTCGAACGTGCGGATGTAGTGGACGATCGACCACATCTCCTCGTCCGACATCGTGTGGCCGTACGCGGGCATGTTGGCGCCCCCGTTCCGGATGGTCAGGTAGATCCAGTGGTCGTCGCGGGACTTGGCGACGCCGCCGGGCCCGGCGAGGGGGACCACGCCGGGAAACCGGTCGGGCGCGCTGTCGCGCATCGCGACGGGGCCGAGCTCGACGCCGTCGGAGCCGTGGCAGGGGTAGCAATAGGCGTCGTACATCTGGTTGCCGAGCTTCACCCGCTCGGCATTGCTGACCGGGGCGAGGAGCTTCTTGCTCTCCGGCGAGCCACGCAGGGCATTGGTCTGAAAGCCCTTCGGGGTGAGCAGGTTGTCCTGGGCGACGACGCCGTCGGGCAGCGGCAGCATCCTCGCCTCGTACGCTTTCTGGGTCTGGGCATCGGCCATGTCGATGTCCCAGGGGAGCCCCAGGGCCACGCTCGAGACGGCCAGCGCAGCCACCGCGGCGCTCCATCCGAGCACGAGGCGCGTGACCTTAGACATTGGGCACCTCGTAGATGGTGTCGTCACCCGTGGTGACCTCGACGGCGCCCGACTGCCGCAGCACGTCGGTGATCCGGTCTCGATCCTTGGTGGGCGCCTTGAGGAACGTGATCGAGAAGCTCGCGTCGGTCACTCGGGGATCCTGCAGGGCACGGTCGAACCAGAAGCTCGGAAGACCTGCGTGGAAGAGCATTCCGGCGAAGGTCGCGAGTGCCCCGAACAAGATGGTGCACTCGAACATGATCACGGCGAACGGAACCAGTGCGACGACGGGCTTGCCGCCCGGGTTGATCATGGGCCAGTCGGCGTGGGTCAGCGAGGTCAGCAGAAAGCCGGTGGTGATCCCCACGATGGCGCCGCCGAGGGTCCACCACCGCACGGGCGCCGGGCGGCCCTCGTACATGGCTTCCTCGATCTCGTGGCGCGGCAGGGGCGCCTGGACCGTGAACCCCGAGAACCCGCCGCGCTTGAGGCGCTCGATGCCGGTCAGGAGGCAGTCCAGGTGCTCGTACACCGCCTTGATGCGAATGGCAGGGGCATCCATGTCAGGCCTCCAGGGTTCCCTTCTCCGGCGGCGCAATCATCTCCTTGATCTCGGTGATGGCGACGGCGGGGAAGGTCTTGCAGAACAGCAGGAACCAGAAGAAGAACCAGCCCGCCGAGCCGACGAGGATGCCCCACTCCACGATCGTGGGCGTGTAGATCCACCAGGTGGCCGGGTCGAAGTTGTGGGCGAGCGAGCTCACGATGATGTTGAAGCGCTCCATCCACATCCCGACGTTGATGATGCCGGCGATGACGAAGAGCGTGAGGTGGTTGGTGCGCATCCACTTGACGTACCAGGCGAGCGGCGCGATGCAGTTGCAGAACACCATCAGGTAGAACGCCCAGCCGTAGTCGCCGTTCGGGTCCGCGCGCCACAGGAAGATGGTCTGCTCGTAGGGGTTCTGGCTGTACCAGCTGACGAAGTACTCCATCCCGTACGCGTAGGTGAGGATGCCGCTGGTCAGGAGGCACATCTTCGCCAGGTTCTCGAAGTGCCAGGTGTTTACGTACTTGTGCCAGTCGAACAGGTACGTCATCGGGAGCAGCAGGCTGATCACCATCGCGCAGCCGCTGAAGATGGCTCCCGCGACGAAGTAGGGCGGGAAGATGGTGGAGTGCCAGCCCGCCGTCGGCGCCATCGCGAAGTCCCAGGAGACGACGCTGTGGACGGAAAGCACGAGGGGGGCCGCGAACGCCGCGAAGAACCCGTAGGCGCCCATGTAGGCGTGCCACTGCTCGTGGGTGCCGCGCCAGCCGAGCGCGAAGACGTTGTAGATCCGGCGGATGAGGCCCTTGCTGTGGTCGCGGAAGATCGCGATGTCGGGCACCAACCCGACGAAGAAGAACACCGCCGAGACCGTGAAGTACGTCGAGATGGCGAACACGTCCCACATCAAGGGGGACTTGAAGTTCATCCAGAGCTGACGCTGGTTCGGGTACGGGAAGAACCAGTAGGCCTGCCAGCAGCGCCCGAGGTGGAGCACCGGAAAGAGCAGGGCGGTCATGACGGCGAAGACCGTCATCGCCTCGGACGCGCGGTAGACCCCGGTGCGCCAGCGCGAACGGACCAGGAACAGAATCGCCGAGATGAGAGTTCCGGCGTGGCCGATACCGATCCAGAAGACGAAGGTGACGATGTAGACGCCCCACATCGTCGGGTGGGTAATTCCGGCGACCCCCATTCCCCAGGTGATCTGCTGGTACCAGGCGTACCCGCCCCAAGCCATCATCGCGATCGAGAGCGCGAGGCCGACCAGGTACATGGTCGACGGCTCGAGGAGCACCCGGATGATGTCCCGGTTGGACTCCTGGTACGTGGCTGGCCGGTTGGGCCGCCCCGGGTCCTGTGGGTCGATGACCTCTACGAGTGCCACGCCGACTCCTAGTGGTCGCCAGCGCCGTGCGGCGCCGGGTCGTGGGAGGGGGAGCTCGAGCCGTGGTCGCCGGCTTGGTCAGCGTGACCGCCGCCGTGATGTCCAGGCTCGAAGTGGAAGGACGCCCGCGCCATGTAGTTGACTGCCGGGAAGGTGTTGATCTCGGCGATGGGGATGTAGTTGCGCGCCGACTTCCGCGCGAGACCGGGCCCGACCTCCTCGTCGTTGAGGTTGCCGAAGGTGATCGCCTGGGACGGACAGGCCTCTGCACAGGCGGTGAGCTGCTCGAGCGCCTGGGCGGGCACCGTACGGTCGAAGCCCCGGTCACGGTAGGCGCTCTTGGTTCGCCGGATCCTCTGCACGCAGAACGTGCACTTCTCCATGACGCCCATCGTGCGCGTGGACACGTCGGGGTTGAGCTGGAGCTGGAAGGGCTCCGGCCACACGTACGTGTGATAGTTGAACTTCCGCGCCGAGTACGGGCACGCGTTGGAGCAGTACCGGGTGCCCACGCAGCGGTTGTAGACCATCGCATTGAGCCCGTCGATCGAGTGGTAGGTCGCCAGGACGGGACAGACTGACTCGCAGGGGGCGTGCCCGCAGTGCTGGCACATCATCGGGATGAAGTGGACCGTGGGGGAGTCGCCGTGGCCGCCCGAGCCTTCGCGGAAGTAGCGGTTGATGCGAATCCAGTTCATCTCGCGGCCCTGCTTCACCTTCTCCTTGCCGACGACGGGCAGGTTGTTCTCGGCATAGCAGGCCACCGCACATGCACCGCAGCCGGTGCATGCGTTGGTGTCGACGGTCATCCCGAAGCGGTAGACGGGATGGTCGGGCAGCGGGTAGAAGTTGTGGACCCCTGCCTCGTCGAGGCGCTCGTCCCACGGAAGGTGGTGGATGCCGGTGAGCTCCCCCGGATGGTCCGACGGCTCGTCACCGTGCTTCGACCACTCGGCGGCGGGGACCAGCGCCACGAAGTTCCGCTGGGCATCCGACTCGTTGGTGAGGTCGCTGCCCGGCGCGTAGTCCCGCGGGTACACTCCGAAGGTACTGTGCAGGTCTGCGGGCCGGTTGACAGACCGCACCGCACAGCGGGTCTGCTGCCAGGACAGTGCGCCGAGCCGGTCCTTCTGGGCCTTGAGCACCCGCACCACGTTGGCACCCACGTCGCTTGCGTATCGGCCCTTCGCCGCCTCGTGGCCGCCCCCGAGGGGAACCGCGATGACGTTCTCCTTGACGCAGGGGTGGACCTCGACGCCCACGCGAAGCGACCCGGCGTCGGTGGTGATCTCGATGGTGTGGTTGTCGCCCACGCCGAGGCGAGCGGCCGTGTGAGGATGGACGAGCGCCCACGTGTCCCACACGTGGCCCGTCATGGGGTCGGGCGTCTCCTGGGCCCACGGCTCGTTGGCGTAGCGCCCGTCGAGCGTGAACGGGTGGGGGTAGGCGATCAGGTAGTACTCCCCGCTGCCCGTGATCGACCCGCTGTCGTCGGGCAGGGTCCCGTCGACGCGCAGCGGCGTGCCGCCGAGCTGCGTGACGAAGAAGCCATCGGCCAGCACACCCTCCCACCAGCGGCGGAAGTCCGCCCCGGGCGCGGGCGGCGTGGGGTTCCGCGCGCGCGCGCCGCTCTCCTCGGCGCCGACCGACACGAGGGGTGACCCCGACCGACGGACGTAGGGGTCGAACACGTCGGCGGCCCATCGGGCCATGAGGTACTCGTGCCAGCCCCCGCCAGGTGCGTTGTCGCTGTCGAGCGCCCGCCAGACCGTGAGGGCGAGGTCGCCGAGGGAGCGGGTGTCGTGTAGCGGGCTCATGCCGGGCTGTCGGACGATGCGCAGCCCCTGAACGGGCTCCTCGTCGCCCCAGTCTTCGAACACCGAGTGCGTGGGCAGCATCATCGTGGCCGCGGCCGTGGTGGCACTCGGGAAGCTCGTGACCGCCACGGACGTCTCGACGTTCGCGAGCGCCTTGCGGAAGGACTCGGCGTTGGGCAGCACGTGAGAGAGGTCGAGGTCGCCGAGAAGGAGCAGGCCCACGCGCCCTGCGTTCATCTCGGCAATCAGGTCCTCGAGCTCCGCGAAGGTGGAGATTGGCCCCGGGTACCCGCCGCTCGTGAACAGGTCTTGCGAGCCCGCCACGATGTTGAGCAAGTAGGTGGCCGCCGCGAGCAGCGTGCCCTGCGGGGAGCTGCCGACGAGCCCACCGGGCAGCGCGACCGCGCTCCCGCTGGCGAACCGGTCGGCAATCTCGTTGATCTGGGCGGTGGTCAAGCCCGACTTGGTGGCGGCGGTGTCCACGCTGGCCCGCTCGAGCAGCTCCTGGCCCGCGCCCAGATAGGCCCGCTTGCGGGCCACGATCCGGGCCACCGCGAGCGCGACCTGCGCCTCGCTCCCGGGATTGCACGCGTACCACTCGTCGGCGTTCGCCGCGGTCTGGTCGCGCAGCGGAGTGACCGCCGCGAATCGCGCGACGAAGTTCCCCTCGTTGGCGTTGCGGCCTCGGGCGTAGTCGGCCTGATGCGCAGGGTTGCCCCACGCGTCGCCCAGGAACGGCGCCCCGAAGGACAGCACGTAGCGAGCGCGGGCCAGGTTGTAGCGGGGGAGCGTGCTCGTTCCGAGCAGGGCCCGAGCGGCGAGCAGCTCGTTGTCGAGCCCGAGCGGCTCCCAGAACAGGGCGTTGCCGCCGGTGATCTGGTCGAGCAGGTACGGCAGCGTGCCCGAGCTGTAGGGGCCCACGTACGCGATCCGCTTGCCGTCTCGCTGGGCCTTGGCGGCGGCGTCGCCCAGGGCCTCGAGCCCGTCTTCCCAGGACATGGACTCGCCACCCCGGGTGGGCCGGCGGACCCGGTCAGGGCTGTAGTGACGCTGGAGATCGAACAGGTTGCTGCCCGCGACCGCGCGCGGCGCACGCACCTCGTTCCGCTCCCCCTGACCGAGGTTGCCCCGCGCATGAGCGACCTGGTTCGCCCCGACGTTGACCACCCTGCCGCTGCGGTGCGTCGAGACGACCGGCCAGGCGCGGGGGCCGGTGCCGACAGCCGTCGCGAAGAAGCTCGGCGTTCCGGGCGTGGACTGAATGGGATGGGTGACGTACGGCAGGAGCTTCTCGACCGGCGTGTAGTACCGGTTGTCGTCCAACCCGCAGCCCGCCACGGCGGTGGCCCCGCTGCCGAGACCCAATGCAGTAAGAAAGCTTCGACGGTTCATCGACTGGGCTCCCCGCCTACTTGTGGCAAGTCCAGCAGTCCTTCAGCTCCGCACGGCGAAGGTCTGCCTTGTCTTGGTAGTTCTCGTCGATCGACGGATGCGCCTCGTGGCAGTTCAGGCACCAGCCCATCTGCAGCGTGGACTCGCGAACCATCACGTTCTCGACCTTGCGGTAGGTCCTGCCCTGGGGATCGCCAGGGATGGGATGGATTTCGTATTGGCCCTGCAGCTTCACCTGGCCGTGGCACTCGGTGCAGTCCACGCCAGCCTTGACGTGACGCTTGTGGGAGAAGTGCACATAGTCGGGCACGTCGTGGACCTTCTGCCACGGAGGCGGCTGCGCCCCCTCCGAGTTCTCCCAGAGTCCGTACTCGTCCTTCTCGATCGTGCACTTGGGCTTCCCGCACCAGTACTGATGGATCTTCTGCACCTCGGGGCTGTACGTCTTGACGTACTGGTGACAGCCCATGCAGGTCTGCAGTGGGGGAACACCGCCGTGAATCGACCGCCGGGACTCGAAGTGGCAGTACTGGCAGTCGATGTTCAGCTGGCCCGAGTGCAGGTAGTGGGAGAAGCCAATCGGCTGGTCGAGGGCCTCGCCAGTGACCGCGCCAGCCGCGATCTGACCCGTGCTCGGGCCGTACAGCGGGAGCAGCGAGTGAGGCTCCAAGGGGTGATTCGGGTCGTTCACGCGCTCCGCTTCCTCGACCTCGCACGAGCCGAGTCCGACGGCCAGTGTCGCAATGACGAGGAACGAGCCCGACGGGGCCAGGTGGCGCATCCGCCCTCCGAGGTCAGTTCACCAGATGCGGCTTTTACCGGGTGCCCAGGATGGTCACAAGGGTGCCGCAACCACTCGCGGCACCGATGGCCACGGTGCTGCCGGGACGGCGCGGTCGCTGCGCCGTGCAGCCCATCGCTGCGCAGACCGCGTGGACCTCGGTCAGTGCAACGGCCGGGCAGATTAGCGGAACCTTGCACTTCAGTCAATGGGCCGGCCCTACCCGCCCGGCCGCACCGGACCGGGGCAGCCCTGCGCGAGCCGCTCGATGGCATCGAGCACGTGCACGATGCGGTCTTCCTGCACGTAGGGGGCGCGACCATCGAGCACACGCGCGGTGGCCGCGAGCTGGTCGAGCTTGAAGAGCGAGCCTACGCCCAGCAGGGTCTGGTGGATGCCGTTTCGGGTCAGGCTGTCGTTGGTCTGCTCCCACACCGCGTCGGGTGTGTGGACGCGGAGGTACGTGCGCCGCCGCTCGTCCGGGGCTTGGCGGAAGGCCAGGGTCACTGTGGCCCCGGACGCCATGGTCAGCGACCCCTGCAGGCACGTGTCCGTGCGAGCGACGTCATCCACGCTCCTGACCGGCCCTGCCACGTCGACGAGACGGTGGAGTCGCGCCACGTTGCTCCTCGCCAGCGTCTCGAGCGAGGCGTCGGAGGGCCCGGGACGGGAGAACTCGACGTGGACCTCCGAGACGACGCTGGGCCGAACGAGCGCTCGAAGGGTCTGCGCCGCCGCTCCGAGGAGCTCGATGTGCTCGACATGAAGAACGCGCTGCACGCGACGGGCGAGCTCGAACACCCCGACGGCCTCGTCGGGGGCGTGCGCCACCGGGTACTCGACGAGCGCGTGCCGACCGGCCTCGAGCACGGCGCGCGACTGGGCTGGGTGCGCCTCGCTCGGTGAGCAGATCGCCACACAGTCGGCCTTCTGAACCGCTTCCTCGAAGGAGCCGGCCAGGGGAGCTTCCACCTCGCTCGCGTAGCGCCCGCGCCACACCGATACCAGCACCGCCCGCTCGTCGCGCTCGATGGCGCGCGCCCGCGCGCGACCGGCCGTGCCGATTCCGACGATGCTCCAACGAAGCCGTCGAGGTCGCGACATCTGCCCTCCCGGGCGAGCCCACGGCGGTGTAACCCCAGGGGAGGGTGTGTCACAATGTCGCGTCCTTGGGAGACGTTCGATGTCCGTGCTCTTCGTGGTCTCGTGGGTGCTCGGTGCCGTGGGCGGATGTGCGGGGGCTCCTTCGCCTGCGCCCGAGCCGGTGGCGCCGGCGCCGACCGAGCCCGCCCCCGCTCCCGAGCCGCACTCCGCAGCTGCGCTGTACGCCTCGTGCGAGGATCGCATGGAGCAGCCGCAGGCGGCCGGGGAGTGCAGCTCGGACGAGGACTGCATGGCCACCGGCTGCAGCCGGGAGGTGTGCACCACCC